>JAEZBU010000204.1 GCA_023426855.1 Pseudomonadota bacterium
CGCAAAAGCGGTTCGAGCAAATGGTCGATTACGACGAAGAACAAGCAGCAGCAATTCTCAAACAGTGGATGCGTGAGGCGAGAAGAGCATGAGTGCAGTACCAGTATCGCGTTTCTTACTAGACTTCGCCTCCGACGAAGGAGACGCAGCATCTGGCCCGCCAGGCAATAGGTCCGAGCGGGCTGCGATGGTTCAGGAGGCAGTCCAGGCACAGGCCCAGGCGCGTGCCGATAAGCATGCCGCTGAAATCGAAGCGGCATATGAGCGGGGCATTTCCGATGGTCGTGCTGAAGCTCTTGCGACTGCCGAAGTGCGCATGTCTGAGCATGTCAAGCGGCACAAAGCCGAGATGGCTGCTGAGCGGCAGGCGTGGATCCGGAACGAGTCTGAGAAGCTCGCCGAAGGCCTCGCCAAGGGGCTGAAAGGGCTCGAGGCCGAGATCGCAAACTCGGCTGCGCGCGCGCTCGCGCCGGTTCTGTTCGACAAGGCACGCCGCCAGGCGCTGGCCGAGATGAGCAGCATCCTGAACGACTTCGTTTCTCGCCAGAATGGCGTTGCCATCGAGGTCAGTGGCCCGGAAGATTTCGTGGACATGCTGCACGACAGTCTGCGGGCACATCAGATCCAGATCACCGCTGTTCCCGGCGACGACTGCGACGTGCAGGTGCGTTGTGGTCAGACATTGCTTGAGACGGAACTTGGCGCGCTGGCACATCGCATCGGCGAGGTGCTGCCGTGAGCGAAGATGTGCAAGATGCCAAGCATGGTATGATCATCGTCCGCAAGCGCGGCGGTGGCGACCACGATGGCGGCCATGGCGGTTCGGTCTGGAAGATCGCTTACGCTGACTTCATGACCGCCATGATGGCGTTCTTCCTTGTGATGTGGCTGATCAATGCGACGGATAAGGAAACACAGTCGTCGGTCGCGAGTTACTTCAATCCGGTGAAGCTCAGTGATGCGGTCACCAATCCGCGCGGTCTTCACGACATGGATTCGGGCGCCCGCGGCAAGGTGGATAAGCCAGGCGAATCAACGCTCGAGGACGGCACCTCTAAGGGTGATCCGCGCGCCGAGATTGGTCCGAAGGCAAAATACCCCGAGGACGTTCTGTTCAGCGATCCCTACGGCATTCTGGCCAAGCTCGCCGCGCAGGCGACCGTTGAAAAAGCGGTGGCTGCACAGGGGCAGGCGGACGCCGTATCAGTGAACGGCGAGGCATTCCGTGATCCGTTCGATCCGGATTTTGTGTCAGCTACACCGGAACAGTCGATCGAGGTGCCGTCGGCATCGGAGCAAAAGCCGGCTGCGGAAGTCCAGGAAATCGACGTGGCCGAGCTTATGGCGCGCGCCGAGGCCGAGGTGAGGGCAGAGAAGGCCGCCGCCAATGGTTCCCCAGCGGCTCAGGCAGATGCTGATGCGGCTAACGTGGCTACCGCTACGGCGCGTGAAGCTGGACAGCCGGGAAATGGCCTGCAGGGCAAGAGCAACGAAGAACGTGCGGGACAAGCGGAAAGTCCGCCGGCGCCGCCAGTCGAGCCTGGTTTGGAGGTCGAGATCAAGCATGCTCTTCGAGAGGTTGCTCCGGGTGCCATGCCACACATCGAGGTCAGCGGAACCAGCGAAGGCACGTTGATCAGCCTGACGGATGAATTCGATTTCGGCATGTTCGCCATCTCGTCGGCCGAACCGCGACCGGAGACGGTCGTGCTGATGGAACGCATCGCCAAGGTGCTCGCGTCCTATGCCGGACCGATCGTGGTGCGCGGTCATACCGACGGGCGCCCGTTCCGCACCGAAACGTATGACAACTGGCGGCTGTCATCAGCTCGCGCGCACATGGCCTACTACATGCTTGTGCGTGGCGGCATTCCCGAAAATCGGTTCGAGCGTATCGAAGGACACGCCGACCGCAGTCTGAAAGTCGCTGGCGAGCCGGAAGCGGCTCAGAACCGGCGAATTGAAATCCTGTTGCGTAAAGGTCATGCGTCGTGAAGCGTCTTCGTCCGTCAATAGTTGCGTTGCTTGTTGGTCTGCTTCCGTTTGCAGTTCCGGTTCGCGCCGAAGCTCCGACATATGACCCTATAGAGCTTGTGCGCACCTTACGTACCGTGCAGGACCAGATCGTGCACGGTAGCCGTAGTGCGCATGCCGCGCATCGCAAACTAATCGTCAACATCGCCGATCAGCTTCTGAAAGTGCAACCGGAGCAGTGGCGCGAGCCGCGCAATTTGCGTGCCGGTATTCTGTTTGCGCTGAGTGGGGGCGATCCTCGCGTGGCGCGCCATATTCTAGGCCTGGGCAATCTTCCTCCGGATGAGGATCGCTTGCTGAGAGGGGCGCTGGCCCACGCGGAGGGGCGGACTCCAGAGGCGATCGAACTGATGGCGGGCATCAACCCGAAGTCGCTCGATCTGACGATCGGTGGCCACGTTGCGCTCATCCAGGCGACGATGCTTGCAAAAGATGAACCCAATCGTGCCATTCCTCATTTTGAAATGGCACGTCTGCTTGCGCCGGGAACGCTGGTCGAAGAAGCGGCGCTGCGCCGTGAAATTCTGATGCTGTCGTCGATCGGCGAATTCGGAAGGTTCGAGGCGCTGGCTGCGCGCTACATGCGCCGGTATCGGAATTCTGTTTACGGTTACAACTTCCGTCGCCAGCTTGCTGTCGAGATCGCGGGCATGAAGTCGTGGGACAAGCCGGAGCGGCTGGCTCGACTGGACACCATGCTGGAAGTTCTCAGTGCTGCCGAACAGCAGGACGTTTACCTCACGATGGCCGAGACCGGCATTCTCAAGGGGCACGTGCAGCTCACCAAGTTCGCGGCGCAGCAAGCTTCGACGTTGTCAGCCGATAAGCCGGCAGCGAGCCCGCGTTCGCACGTCTATGAAGCCGCGG
>JAEZBU010000251.1 GCA_023426855.1 Pseudomonadota bacterium
GGCGATCTCGACGAGCTGCACAAAAAGTGGCTCGGCGGCCCGATGCAGCCACTGCCACCGCTTTGATACATGAGAGGGGGCGGGCCGCGTTCGCCCCTTCTTCTCTAGCAATCCAACTGCACTGACAGCGGACGGCATCAGATGTCGAAGCACGATTTCACGGCTGACGAATTCGCCGACCGTCGCGCGCGCGTCCGCAGCGCAATCGCCGCCACTGGTCTGGACTGGATGGTGCTGTTCCATCCGGTCTCGATCCGCTGGCTCACCGGCTCCGACGCCAAGAGCTATCAGGAGTTTCAGTGCCTGCTGATCTCCGCCAAGCCGGGACCGATCGTCGTGCTCACCCGCGATGGCGAACGCAGCGAGTTTCTCTCCGATGCCCTTGTCGACGATTTGGTGACGTGGGGCGGCGGCGTGATCGAAGATCCGATCGCGGCATTCGACAAGCTGGCCAAGCGCTACAATTTGCACACGTCGCGCGTCGGCATGGAGGTGCCCGCCTATTACCTGCACCCGCACCATTACGTGCAGCTACGCGATCTTCTCGGTCGGGCTCTCGTCGCCGAGCCCAGTACACTGGTGCACGATCTGACGCTGGTGAAGTCGCCAGCCGAACTCGCCTACATCCGCCAATCCTGCCGCATCGGTGACGAAGCGATGGCGGTGTTCGTCAACGAACTTGCAGCGGGCAAATCAGAGTTGGCGCTCGCTGGTAAGGTCTATGATGCGTTGCTGTCGCGAGACAGCGGCATCGCGGCAAGCACGCTCAATCTGGTTACTGGAGACCGTTCCTCATTTAGCCACGGCGCACCGACTGAACGTGTTCTTCAGCCTGGCGATTACGGTAACATCGAATACGGCTCGGCCTATCGGCGCTATGCTTCCACCATAGGTCGCCAATTCTGCCTTGGCGAACCGACCCCACGCATGCGTGAACTCTATGACATCGTTCGCCGCGCCAGCGATGCCTGCATCGCCGAAATCCGCGCCGGTGTGCCGGCTGTCGCACCGCATGAAGCCGCAAAGCACGTCATCGCCGATGCCGGCCTCGAACACGGCCGCGTGCATACCACCGGCTACGGCCTGGCGCCGGGCTTCCCCCCAACCTGGGGCGAACCGATCCACATGATCGGCGGCAGTCCTTACACGCTTGAAGCAGGCATGGTCATCACTGTCGAACCACCCGTTTTCCTGCATGAAGAACGGCTTGGCGCCCGTATCATCGATAACGTTCTGGTGACACAGGATGGCTGCGAGTTACTCACCCGGTCTGCCCGCGACTTGATCGTCAAATAGTCGCTGAGCGCACGCATCGACCGCTGTCGGCGATGCTCCTAAAAAACAACGGACGACTTTCACGCTCGATAACGACGCTTGAAGCACAGCGAAAGCCTATTTACCGCCCGGTCGCTCCATCGGAGATAAGCATTGCGCTCGTGGACGGAGGTTTCGCCCACCCGCTTCGGCTAGGCGCGCGCTCGCGCGACAGCGGCAATAGAGTTGGCTTTATGGTTGCCTTGAGGCGGCCTGCAGCTCTCGCCTACAATGTGACGGGATTCATGCTAGCCACTTTGCATTCCGCGCACCGCCATTCACGAGGAACGTGATGGCGATAACAACACAGAAAGAAAACATCCATGAAAATTCTGATCATCGGCTCAGGAGCGATGGGCGCGAGCTTCGGGGGCCTGCTGCAAGCGACCGGACAGGATGTGACATTCTACGATACCTGGTCGGACCACGTCGGTAGGATCAACGAGAATGGCCTTCAGTTGGTGGGCGTCCTCGGCGCAAAAAACATCCAGGTTCCCGCAACAACGACACCGCCAAACGACGCAAGCTTCGACGTCGCGATGATCTGGACCGACAGCAACAACACCAGCAAAGCTGCCGAGATCGCCGCGAACGCCCTGGCGCCGTCCGGTTATGCAATCACCTTGCAGAACGGCATTGGCAACGTCGAAACACTGATTGAAATGCTCGGACCCGGTCGCGTTGTCGGCGGTTCCAGCATGTGCAGTGCTGCAACTCTCGGCCCGGGACACGTCACGCTTTCACATATGGGGCCGACCAGTATCGGCGAAGTGGCCGGCGGCAGTTCCCCGCGGGTGGAAGCTCTGGCGAAGGCGCTGCGCGGCGCAGGCTTCGAGATCAAGGTCGCCAACGATATCATGGCGGTGATCTGGACCAAATTCGCGCTGAACTGCTCGATCAACGCCATTTGCGCTACGACAGGTTTGCGGCTCGGCGAGGTCGCGCGCTTGCAGGCAACAAGTCGCTTTCAAGATTACATCATCGATGAGGTGCTGGCTGTCACCAAAGCCCGTGGCACGACAATGGCCGACCCGGATTTGCGCAAGACTGTGAAGGATCACTGCTGGGACAAATTCAGCCGGCCATCCATGCTGCAGCATATCCAGGGCGGCAAACGCACAGAAATCGATGCGCTCAACGTCAAGCTGGTGGAAGAAGGCCGGCGGGTCGGCGTGCCGACGCCGTACAATGAAGCGTTGTCGCTATTGTTGAAGGGCGTCGAACATAAAGCGGGTCCCGCCAAAGATCGCACCGAGGCGGACTATCTGGCGCTCGACGCTAACGTCGCTGCCGAAAAGCGGCCCAATTGGAGCCGCTGAAACTCTAGAATGACCGACAAGGCAAAAGGCCCCGAGATTTCCGGGGCCTTTCTTTTATTTTGCCGTTCTTGGCGCCATTCTATTTGGCGTACACGACGTCGCGCAGCCACAGCGAAATCTCGGGTACGTAAGTAATCACCATCAGGCAGCTCAACACGACCAGAATGAACGGGATCAACTTCACGATAATCTCGTCGACCGACAGTCGCGCCACGGTACAGGCGGCGAACAGGTTTACTCCGAACGGCGGCGTGATCATACCCAGCGCCAGATTGACGATCATGATCAGGCCGAAGTGAACCGGGTCGACACCGAATCCCGCGGCGACCGGCGCCAGGATCGGGGCCAGAACGATGATCGCCGCCGATGTTTCGATGAACATGCCGATGACGAACAAGGCAGCGTTGACGCCAAGCAGGAAGATGAATGGCGAATCCAGCGTCATGCGCAGGTATTCACCGATCATGTCAGGTATTCCGGCGCGCGTGATCAGGTAGCTGAACAGACCCGCGTTGGCGATGATGAACAGGATGACGGTCGACGAGACGACTGACTTCTTGATGATCATGCCGAGATCGGCAATGCCGATTTCTCGGTAGATCAGCATGCCAACAACCAGCGCATAGACCACTGCCACCACAGACGCTTCTGTCGGTGTGAAGATGCCGCCGTAGATACCGCCGAGAATGATTACCGGCATGAACAGCGCCAGACTGGCCTGTTTAGTAGACTGCAAAATCGGCAACCGTCCCTCGTGGTCCTGCTTTCCGTAACCCTTGATGCGCGCGTAAATCAGCACAAACGCCATGAGCGCGCCGCTGATCAGAATGCCCGGACCAACGCCGGCAATGAACAACTCGCCGATCGACACCTCTGCCGACACGCCGTAGATGATCATCGGAATGGACGGTGGAATGATAACGCCGAGCTCCGCCGAAGTTGCCTGCAACGCCGCAGCGTAATTCCTCGGGTATCCATGTCGGACCAGGGCCGGAATCAAAATCGCGCCAATTGCGAAGGTCGTCGCGACGCTCGATCCGGAGACAGCAGCGAAGATCATGCAAGTGAAGACGCAGGTCGCCGACAAACCGCCCTGAACGCCACCGACGATTGACTTCGCAAACTC
>JAEZBU010000255.1 GCA_023426855.1 Pseudomonadota bacterium
TCAGCTCATGGGATCGCGTCACGCGCTGCCGCAAACCGGTGATCGCGGCGGTTGGCGGATTTGCCCTCGGCGGCGGCTGCGAGCTGGCCATGATGTGCGACTTCATCATCGCCGCCGACACCGCCAAGTTCGGCCAGCCCGAAATCAAGATTGGCATCATGCCGGGCGCCGGCGGCACCCAGCGCCTCGCCCGCTTCGTCGGCAAAGCGAAGGCAATGGATATGTGCCTGACCGGCCGCATGATGGATGCCAGCGAAGCGTTCCAGTGCGGTCTCGTCAGTCGCGTCGTGCCGGCCGCCGATCTGGTCACGGAAGCCATCAAAGCTGCCGAAACCATCGCCAGCATGTCGATGGTCGCCACCATGATGACCAAAGAATCGGTCAACCGCGCGTTCGAGACGACGCTGGGCGAGGGCGTGCGCTTTGAGCGCCGCGTGTTCCATTCGCTGTTCGCAACCGAAGATCAGAAGGAAGGCATGGCGGCCTTCGCCGAGAAACGCAAACCGGCCTTCAAAAACCGCTAAACACGAAAAACGGGCTCAGGCCCGCATCAGCTTGCGCTGCGTGATAACCGCGATCGCCGACAATCCGGCGATCGCGATGCCGCCGAACAGAAAGATCAGGTTGGCAGGCCAGTCCGACCGCATCAGCAGCAGCTTGCCGGACTGCAGCAGGAACAGCAGACCACCGACGGCAGCAATACCCTGCACGAGCGTCAGCATGACGCCACTGCGCAACAGCATCGCGCGGCGCTCGGTGTTTCGCATGCCGCCGATCATCAAACCGTAGCCGAACGTGAACACACCGAGCAGCGCCATCGCCAAGCCGTACTGCCACGCGTGGTACCACCGCAACTCCGACAGCGTGTAGACGGCGAACATCGCCACCGCGCCCCAGGCGAAGGCAATCGTCATCAGCCGGGCATTGCGACGGGCGGCATTGGACGCGTCGTCATCCTGCGCCTGCGCCGGATCGAGCGACCAGACCGGCCGGTTCACCAGATAACCCGCCGCCAGCACCATGGCGGAAAACAGCGCCGCCGCCGCGACCGCAAGCAGCGGCTCGCCATATGAGACGCCCGCGACCATGGCGACGACGCTGATCACCAGCGAACCAATCAACCACGGAATCAGGGGTTGCAACGACATTGCCGCTCACTCCCAGACGGCCATCCAGCCGTCCCTACGACTGTTTTTCAAGGATGCTTATTGGCCTTCAGCGCATAACCGCTGATCAGCGCGATCGCCATTGCACCAAAGAAGAAGACATCATTGGCCGCCCAGTCGGTGTAGCGGACAACGAGGAAGCGCCACATCTTGCCGTCGATCAACAGACCCAGCATGGTGATTATCATGGCGACGAGCTGGACTTTGGCGACGATGCGCGAGCGGCTCAACAGCGTCTCATCTTCGCGTCCGGCCATCGCGTTACGCTTCAGCGCCGACGAGAAATAGAGCGACAGCAGCGCGGCGGCCGCGAAGCCGATCAGGAACTGCCACCACTCCTTCCAGATCAGCACGCCGGTGGCATAGGTCGCAACGAGAGCAAGCGCGCCCCAGGCCCACACGATGCCCATGTAGAAGGCGTTGCTGCTGGCAACCGCCGAGGCCGACGCGCCCTTGTCCAGCAGCGCGCGACATTGGCGAATACCGACAAATGCCACGAACAGCGCCGTCGCGGCAGCCACCGCCATATGAACATAGGCCCATTGGACGTCTGCGGCCCGCATCGATGCCGTCAGCACCAGAACCACGAGACTTATGGCAACCGCGATAAGAACGAAGACTGTCGGCACGTGTTTCCCCCGCATGATCGGTTCGGACAACGAAAGCTCAAGTGTTCGGCTTATAGTAGTCACGGTACCAAGCTACAAATTTCTCGATTCCGGCGTCGATCGGTGTGGACGGGCGATAGCCCACATCAGACACGAGGCGATCGATGTTGGCGTATGTGCTCAGCACATCACCTGGCTGCATCGGCAGAAACCTTTTGATCGCGGTTTTGCCGAGCGTGCGCTCCAGGATTGCGATCAGATCCATCAGCTCGACGGGACTGTTGTTGCCGATGTTATAAAGCCGGTAGGGCGCAGATGATGTCGCCGGGTCGGGATGATCGCCGCTCCAATCGGGATCAGGCGTGGCGGGGCGATCGAGCGCTGCGAGAATGCCGCCCACCGTGTCGTCGATATAGGTGAAGTCGCGCGCGTGCCTGCCCTCGTTGAACACGTCGATAGGCTGGTCCGCGAGAATAGCCTTGGTGAACTTGAATAGGGCCATGTCCGGCCGATACCACGGACCGTAGACCGTGAAGAAGCGCAACCCCGTCACAGGCAGACGATAGAGGTGCGCGTACGTGTGCGCCATCAGCTCGGTCGATTTCTTCGTCGCCGCATACAGGCTGACAGGATGATCGACATTGTCATCCTCTGAGAAGGGCATGCGCGTGTTGGCGCCATAGACCGAGCTGGTCGACGCCAGCACCAGATGGCCGACCTCGTGGCGGCGACAGCCTTCGAGCACGTTCAATGTCCCAACCACGTTGGATTGAACATACGCATCCGGGTTCTCGATGGAATAACGCACGCCGGCCTGCGCGCCGAGGTGTACGACCCGCTCAGGCCGGTGCTCCGCGAAGATGCGCGCCATCTCGTCCCGCTCAGCAAGGTCGGCGCGGATGAAAGTAAAGCCAGCGTGCGAGGCTAACAGGTCCAGTCGCGCCTGTTTCAGGCCGACATCGTAATAGTCATTCAGGTTGTCGATGCCAACAATCGTGTCGCCGCGTTGCAGCAGGGCCAGTGCCACATGGTAGCCGATGAACCCTGCCGCCCCGGTGACCAGTATCCGCATCGCGTGCGCTCGAATTCCGCTTGGATTTCAGGACTGCGCTGCCTGCTCGACCGCTGAAACACGAGTCGATGGCCGCAGCGCCGGGCACTATAGGCAGCAGCGCGCGGCTTGACGAGGACGGCATTTACCCATTTCGCGGGCCTCCCTTTCGCAGCACACGTTGACCGTGAGTCGCGAGACAGGTATAGCCATACCGCAATTGCCGCCCTGGAACGCGCCGTTCCGGGCGGCTTGACGTGTTTTATAGCCGGTCCCAGTGCGCGTGCCGGGCGAGAAGCCCCTCAAACACTGCGTTTCGGCAACGCTGCATTGTGAGAGGACGAAGACTATGGCGAATACATCGTCGGCCAAAAAGGCCGCACGCCAAACGGTACGCCGCACCGAAGTGAACAAGGCGCGCCGCTCGCGGATGAGAACTGAAGTTCGGAAGGTCGAGGAAGCCATCGCTTCCGGCGAGAAGAGCGCTGCCGCGGCCGCACTCAAGGTTGCCGAGCCGGTCCTCGCGCGCACCGCGCAGAAGGGCGTTATGCACAAAAACACCGCGAGCCGTAAGGTGTCGCGTCTGGCCGCGCGCGTAAAGGCAATGGCCTAACTGACGTACGCGGCAGCCCTTGCCCCGACGTTTGTGACACGTTTGCAACAAGCCAGGCCACCGACACCTTAACCGGTAGATCACCCGGTGGCCCGGAACAGCCTCAAAAATCAGACTTCTCGCTCCATTTGCCGCCTGCCGCTCGCATGTCACTGCGAGCCACTCCGAGTCCGGCGCAAATGAAAACAGCATTCAAAACGGCGCCCCTCATCGGGGCGCCGTTTTGCATTTCACATCCCTCTTGCGGTCATGAATCCGCCAGAAGACTCAAGGATGTTCTCCACGACTCTTCGCACGTCACGACCACTTTATCCCCAGACCTGCGAACAACTCCGCGAGGGCCTGGGGACAGCCACCGTTGCAATAGGACGTCTTGTGCAATGACCGGAGCTGTGGTTAAAACGGGGTTAATGAGGCTGACCAACGGGCGGCCGCAATAAATTGTAGATATGCGTAAGATGCCGGCACAAATTGTAACTGCATAGTAGCCGGACACACCCAGTCGAAACTGCGGAATACTTGAGGTTTGCCCAATAATACTGGGCGGACATTACTGTTGCGCGCGTCTTTGGCCGATTTGTTGTTGCGGATGAGTGCGGGCCTACTGCGCGCAATCGTTGTGTAGTGAGTGGAGGGTAGAGAGTGAGTTCAGGGCAGACTGTCCACATTGTGGATGTCGACGTCCAAGCCGTTTGGGAGCGGCTGCAGCAGGATGCTGGCTCGGTATTGATCGATGTGCGGACCAAGGCGGAATGGTCGTACGTCGGGCTACCGGACCTCTCCTCGATCGGCAAGCGGCCGATCCTGATCGAGTGGCAATCATTCCCCGATGGCCGGGTCGACCCGGACTTCGCGGATCGCCTCTCGAAGATGCTCGATGAAGGCGGCGTCGACCGGCAGTCGGAGCTGTTTTTCATGTGCAGGTCGGGCGCGCGCAGCAAGGCGGCTGCGCTGGCCATGACAGCGGCGGGATTTGCGGCCTGCCGGAATGTCGCGGACGGGTTCGAGGGGCCACTCGGCGCCGACCGCCATCGAGGAAAGACCGCCGGCTGGAAAGCAGCCGGCCTGCCCTGGGCGCAGGGATAACGCGCCTCAAAGGGAACGGAAGCGTCGGTGAGTGAGCGTAGAGGGCGCTCGCACGCATGACGCCATTGCACTGACGACAGAACACGAGCAGCGGGAAAGTATCATGAACAGAATGGAATCGGCGGGCCCCGATTTCGGGGGTAAGAGCGGCAGGATCGAGCGCGATCACGCGACGGAAAGCGGACCGTCGAAGCAGGTCGAGGAGCCGGTCGTCGCGAAAGCCAGCCCGGAAGTGCGCGGGCAGAAAGTGCGCAAGATGCTGCGTACCCAGCTTGGCGAGGATGTCTATACGAGCTGGTTCCAAGCCATGGAATTCGAGCCGTTCGACGGTCAGACTGTGCGGGTCACCGTCCCGGTCAAGTTCTTGAAAAACTGGATTCAATCGCACTACTCGGATGCACTGCTGAAGTGCTGCCAGGCGGAATTCGAAGGCGCCGAGCGCGTTGACGTCGCCCTGCGCCAGCCAAGCCCGGCTCGCGCACCGGCCGTCGACCACGCCATGAAGCCGGAAAGCCGGACCGCCATCCCATCAGCCGAAGTTGCGTCGAGCGACTGGAATGCCGTGCGTCCCCCGATGCCGGCGATGCCAATGGCGGCGCGCACCCAGGGCGGTGGTTTCGAAGGCTCGCCGCTCGATCCGCGCTATACGTTCGAGAGCTTCGCGGTCGGTCCGGCCAACCGCATGGCGCATGCCGGTGCGACGCAAGTCGCCGAAACAGTGCTGAGCGACAGTCGCGGCTTCAACCCGCTGTTCATCCACTCGTCGGTCGGCCTCGGCAAGACGCATCTTCTGCACGCCATCGCGTGGTCGGTGCGCCGTCGCGTACCGCAGGCGCAGGTGCTCTATCTCACGGCTGAGCGCTTCCGCTATCAGTTCGTCGAGGCTCTGAAGAACCACGATCCGCTGGCCTTCAAGGAGAAGTTCCGCTCGATCCACATGCTGCTGGTCGACGATCTGGAGTTCCTGCATGGCCAGCAGACCGAGCAGGAGTTCGACCACATCATCAACTCGCTGCTCGATGGTGGCCGTCAGGTGGTGGTGGCTTCGGCCCGCGCGCCGAACCACATCGAGAAACTGAACGAGCGCATGCGCTCGCGCCTGCAGCGCGGCCTGGTGACCGAGATCGGTGC
>JAEZBU010000139.1 GCA_023426855.1 Pseudomonadota bacterium
TGATGTTTCCCGAATACGGCGCCATCGAAGTTGCCGCCACATTCGGCTCAAAGATCGCTTCGGATCTGCAACTTACCTTGCAGGCGGTGGCCAGCGTCGCCGACGAGATGGATGACGTCTATGCCGGCCTCGCGCGCCAGCACGGCGTGCATATTCTGGCGCCGTCCGGTCCGGTGCGGCGTGCGCGCGATGGTGCGTTCGTGAATGCCGCGCGGCTGATCACACCGGGCGGCCGCATGGGCGTGCAGGATAAGATGATCATGACGCCGTTCGAGCACACCTGGGGCGTCGTGGCGGGCGACCAGTTGCGCGTGTTCGAGACCGAACTGGGCCCGATCGGCATTGCTATCTGCTACGATAGCGAGTTCCCGTTGCTGGTGCGGGCACAAGCCGAAGCCGGCGCGCGGCTGGTGCTGATCCCGTCCTGCACGGAGCGGCTGTCGGGCTATCATCGCGTCCGGGCGGGGGCCTGTGCGCGTGCGCTCGAAAGCCAGATCGCCACCGCGATGTCACCGACGGTGGGGGATGCGCTGTGGTCGCCGGCGGTCGATCGCAACGCGGGTGCCGCGGGGGTGTTTGTTCCGCCCGAGGCGGCGCTGTCGATGAGCGGTGTACTGGCGGAAGGCGAAATCAACGTGCCCGGCTGGACTGTGGCGACCATCGATTTCGCCGCCCTGGAACGCATTCGGAGCGGTGGCGAGATGCGCAATTCGGACGACTGGCAGCGTCAGCCCGGCGCCGGATCGCTGTCCGGTGCCGTCGAGGTTGTTTCGCTACTCTAGCGTCCTTCCGATTCCGATGGAAACGGAGACGTCAACCGAGCCACAGTTGTCATCCCGGTGCTTGTCACCGGGATCCACCTAACTGCACATGTCGACGCCAGCCGAGAGACGGATCCCGGGCACAAGGCCCGGGATGACCAAGACGGGACAACATTCGACCTAAACCGGAAATGCCCTAGCGCAGGGATGACAGATTTGGAATGATGGTTCGCTCTCAGCCCCACCTGCGCTGGACGCCTCCGGGGGCTACTTCAGCGCCCAGGTGATGTTGACGGTCGCTTCCAGCATCTGCGTGCCGGCTTCGATCGGCACCGCGGAGGCAACTTTTGCGCGCGCGAACGTGCGCGGTCCTGGCGCGAACTCCTGAACGTTCTCGCTGATTGAGATGACGTCGCCGAGTTGCACCCCGGCGGCGGTCGCGAACAATTCGGCACGGCGGCGCGCGTTCTCCACGGCACCCTTGCGCGCGTCGTCCTTCAGCGTCTCGGCCTTGCTGACCTCGAACTCGATGCCATTGATCTGGTTTGCGCCGAGCGTCACGGCCTGGTCGAGAACTTCGCCAAGCTTGCCGATATCGCGCGAGATGATGCGGACCTGGTTGACCACGCGATAGCCGTTGATGGCCGGCGGCTTGCCATCCTTGGGCTGCGTATAGCGCGGCTCGACGTGGAACGATGTGGTCTGGATGTCCTTGGTGTCGATGCCGGCGCCTTTCAGGCCGTCGATCAGCTTCTTCATCGCAGCCGTGTTGCGGTTCAACGCTTCACGCGCAGTGTCGGCCTCGCTGACGACGCCCGTGGAGATCGCTGCGATATCCGGCTCCGCGCCGACCGTGGCCGATGCGGTGACACTGATGTGCCGTGGACGTTCGGTCTGTGCGCCAGCAGATGTCGGCAACGCCAGCAGCACGCCGAGCAGCAATCCAGGGAGCAATTTGGTGAGCGTGTCAGTCATGAAATCCTCGTGGCTTGAAACTGTCGCGATTATATGTGGGATTGCGTCCAAACCACGCTAGGTGTCGCTTATCGGCGCAGTTCGCTGTGAGGTGAGGCATCGAGGGGGCGTGCATCTTGCGCCAAGTCTGGTATAGGAGCCTGCTTCGCTCTGCGATCCGGGCCCGTAGCTCAATTGGTTAGAGCCGACGGCTCATAACCGTCTGGTTGCAGGTTCAAGTCCTGCCGGGCCCACCATTCAGTTTTTTAAGACCGGAGAGTGCCGTAACGGCTGTCCGGGGTAATTCGGTTCGCGGACACGACTGCCGTGTCCGGGCAATGCAGCAAGGCCGTTCGCATGCGCGCGATCACCGCTCTCCTGCTCGCTGATGACCGTCCCGGCCACTATCACCTGTCGGATGGCATCGTCGAAGCCGCGCGCCGCCTGCGGCCGGTCGAGATCGTGCGCATGAGGGTGAAGCGGCGCTGGTCCGGGCGCATCCTGGCGCCGCTGTGCAACGTAGGCATTTCACCGCGATGGCTGCTGCGGATTGGCTACGGCATCGACGCCAGCACATTGCCGAAGGCGGACATCATCGTGTCGGCAGGTGCGGAGATGCTGGCCGCAAACATCGCGGCGTCGCGTCTGCTCGGTGTGCCGAATGTTCATTACGGATCGTTGCGGCAGTTCCGCCCCGGTGACTTCGCGCTGGTGCTGACGTCTTACGCCGAGCACGCGCAAGGCCCGGGGCAGGCCATGGTGCTGAAGCCGTCGGCGCTGAAATTGCCATCGGGCGCGGGCAGTGCGGGCAAGATCGCAGGCGGTACACCGCCGCGCGAGGCGGCGTTGCTGATTGGCGGCGATTCCGGCGAGTGCCGTTTTACGGATCAGGAGTGGCGTGCGCTGCTGGCGTTCGTCGACGCCACGCACAACGCATTCGGTACGCGCTGGCGCATCAGCAATTCGCGGCGCACGGCAGCCAGCGCGAGCGATCTGATCGCTGAGCGCGTGACCAGTGGTTCGCCTGCAATCGCGGCTTTCGTCGATGTACGCACCGCCGGGCCGGGCACGCTGGGTGCCGTCCTCGACGGCGCCGACGTGGTGATCTGCACCGACGATTCCAGTTCGATGATTTCCGAATGTGTCGCGGCGCAATTGCCGGTGATCGGCGTCCGGCCGCAGCATCAAGCTTTGTCGGCGGAAGAGCAGGGATATCGCGATTTCATGACCGGCAATGGCTGGTATCGCTCGGTCGCGATTGTGGAGCTTTCGCCCGATCTTCTATTGAGCGAACTGTCGGCGATCACGCCCATGACGGAAGATCCGCTGGACCGGCTCGCGGCGATCCTGCGCGAGCGTCTTCCGGCTGTGTTCGCGGATTGATCAGCTCTTCGCCGGTTTGGCCTTGTCCTTGCCGTTGACCAGCGCGTCACGCACCGTTTCGAGTTCGCGCACCGCCGCCGTATTGAGTTTCGGCATTTTGAGTTCGAGCTTTTCCAGCCGATCCACCAAGGTCGCCGCGACGACGAGGCGCGTGAACCACTTGTTGTCGGCGGGCACGACGTACCACGGCGCGTCCGCCGTGGCGGTACCGCGGATCATGGCCTGGTAGGCGTCCATGTACGCGCTCCAACGCTTGCGCGCGTCGACGTCCGACATATCGAACTTCCACCGCTTATCGGGATCGTCGATGCGTTCGAGAAGTCGCTTCAATTGCTCTTTCTTGGACATGTGCAGGAAGAACTTGATCGGCAGCGTGCCCTGGCGGCTGAGATAGCTTTCGTAATTCGAGATATCGGCGAGCCGCTGATCCCAGATCTCGTCGGTGACCAGCTTTTCCGGCAGCCGTTGCGGCGCCAGAAATTCAGGCTGCACGCGGACTACCAGCGTTTCCTCATAGTAGGAGCGATTGAAAATGCCGATGCGGCCGCGCGATGGCACGACCTTCGAGGTGCGCCACATGAAGTCGTGGTCGAGTTCCTGGCGATTGGGCGCGGCGAAGGAATGTACGTCGCAGCCTTGTGGATTGACGCCGGACATCACGTGCTTGATGGCGCCGTCCTTGCCCGATGCGTCCATGCCCTGGAGGATGACGAGGACGGCCCAACGACGCGCCGCGTGCAGCCGCTCCTGCAGCCCGCTCAAGCGCTTGACCGTATTGGCCAGCATATCCTTCGCCTCTGACTTGTTGATGTCGAGGCCGCAAGTATCGGCAGGGTCGATGTCGGTGATCTTGAACGACTTGCCCTTGCGGATGCAGTAGCGCTCGATGATTTCGGCTGGAAGCATGGCAGTGTCCTCGGATCGCTCGACTGGCAGGATACGAAGTGTCGGGCGGCATTGGCCAGTCAATGCTTTGATTTGGCCGGAATAATCGCACGAGATTCAGCGCTGGGCTGCAGCACCGTCCTCGAGCTTGCGGACTTCCACCTTCTCGCCCGGCCTGACCGACTGCAGCACGCGGACATCGTCCAGTGCCTCCGCCCAGATGTTGGATGGCGACCACAGTCGCAGTTCGCCCTGCTTGGAGGTCGGTGTACGCGCAAACGGGATGCCGATGACGTCCCGATCCGGCGAGAAGGCGATTTCACCGGCCTTGGCGATAGTCTTGGCGCTGCGTTCGCGGCCGCTTTCGACTGCCGTATCGAAGAAGACCTCGCCTTGGCCCCACAGTTGGGCAGTGGAGAAGATCGGCAGAGCGCGCCAGATGCGATCGGCGGTTTGTGTGTTCAACAATCGGATGCGGATGTGCGCGCGCCCGGCCCGGATGATCGCGTGACGTTCGGATACAGGCGCTGTTCCACGTGACGGCGTAGCGGCCGCTGCAGGGGGCTTGGAATTGTGGCGCAGGATATTCGTCGGCATGAGCTGATTAGAGCCCGTCAATCGTGGCTCGCACAAGACATGCGTGTTCAGATACGCGAAACGGGCGCTGGGCGCCCGTTGCTGAGGTCGGTGTTGGCGAGGCGTGAAAGCCGTAGCTTCCATGCGCCGCCCATCGTTCGGTATTGATCAGTTGGCCGGCGGCTCGGAGAAGATGACCACCGCATTGAGGCCACCGAACGCGAACGAGTTCGACATCGTGCGGCGCACTTTCATGTCGCGGCCGACGTTCGGAATGTAGTCGAGATCGCAACCGTCGCCCGCTTCGTCGAGACCGATCGTCGGCGGCACCCAGCCTTCGTTGATCGCCTTGATGCAGGCGACGGCCTCGATGCCACCACCGGCGCCGAGCGGATGGCCATGCATCGACTTGGTCGACGAAATCGCCAGCTTATAGGCCTGCTCGCCAAACACTTCCTTGATCGCGTTGGTCTCGTTCAGGTCGTTGATCGCCGTCGCGGTGCCGTGCGCGTTCAGGTAGTCGATGTCCGACGGGCCGTAGCCAGCATCCGCCAGCGCCAGCTTCATCGCCTCACGCGGACCTTCGACGTCCGGGTTGACCATGTCCTTGCTGTCGGAGGTCATGCCGTAGCCGGTCAATTCGGCCAGGATGGTGGCGCCGCGCTTGCGGGCGTGCTCGTAGTCTTCAAGCACCAGGATGCCGGCGCCTTCGCCCAGCACGGTGCCATTGCGCTTCTTGGCAAACGGGAAGCAGCCTTCCGGCGACAGCACGTGCAGGGCCTGCCAGGCTTTCATCGTGCCGTAGTTGATGACGGCTTCCGAAGCGCCTGCGATGGCCACGTCGACCATGCCGTGCTTGATGTAGTCACGCGCCAGACCGATGGCGTGCGTCGCGGTGGAGCATGCGCTGCAGGTCGCGAAGGTCGGACCCTTGACGCCGTACTCAATGCCGACGTGGGCCGATGCCGACGAGCCGATGATGCGCAGAAGCGTCAGCGGATGAGTCGCGCGCTTGTTGTGGATAAACAGATCGCGATAGGCGACTTCGTAGGTCGTCAGGCCACCGGCACCCGACCCGATGATGCAGGCGGACCGATAAGGATCGACAAACGGGACCTCGAGACCGGACTGTTTGACGGCCTCTTCAGCCGCTGCGGCTGCGAACCAGGAAAAGCGGTCCGCGTGCATGATGATCTTGTCGCGCTTGGTGCCCTTGAGGCGCGCACGATGGTCGAAGTCCTTGATCTGGGCCGCGATCAGGATCTTGAGGTCTTCCAGGGGGAAGCCGCCAAGCTCGCTGACGCCGGACTGGCTGCGCTTCATGCCGGCCCAGAAATCCTCGACGTTATGGCCGATCGACGTCACCGCGCCCATGCCGGTAACAACGACGCGGCGTCCGCCGTTCGCGTTTGTCATGTCTGAACTTACGTCCTACCTAGGGCGAAATCGCCCGGGGGATACGCTGGAATCCGTGGAGAAAGCCTGAATCAGGCCTTCGCCGCGCCAGCCGCCGCGCCTGCACCGGCGTTTGCGATGAGCGATTTCACCCGGTCCACGACGGAGCCAACGGTTTTGAAGTCACCGGCTTCTTCGTTCGCGTTATAGGGGATCTCGATACCGAAGCTGTCTTCGATGTCGAATACGATCATGGCAAGGTCGAGCGACTCGATCTTGAGGTCAGTCAACGCGGTCGACAAGTTAATGTCGTCGCGCGGTTCTTTCATGTGCTTCTTCAGAATATCGATGATCTTAGTCGCTACTTCATCCATTTCGCTCTCCCACCCTGCTTTAGCAGGTGCAAACGGGTCGATGTTGCTTGGACCCTCTAGTCCAGGCAGGTCCGGAGAACAAGCTGGGGCGTCAC
>JAEZBU010000341.1 GCA_023426855.1 Pseudomonadota bacterium
GACAGTCCTTCGTCGACGGAGCGGCGGAATGCGGGCTCATCGCGATACAGCGCACGCGCCATGTGCGGGTATTGCGCGCCGCCACCGGGGAACAGGAAGACGGCTTCGGCTTTCTCGGTTCCGCTGATCAGGGAATGCGTTTGCGCGCGGCGATTGTCGGTTGTGCTCAGGCACGCGACGGCATCGGCACGATCGGCGACAGCAATGACGCGCCGATGTTCGAAATGCTGACGGCCATCATGAAGTGTGTGGGCGACGTCATTGAGCGCGATCTCAGGGTGTGTGTCCAGATGCTTGGCCAGTCGCATGCCCGCGTCGTCGAGCGCCTTGCGGTTCTTTGCGGTCAGCACCAGGAGTTGCGGCTTATCTTCCGTTGTTCCAGCGGAGGACTGAATGGCGGTTTCCGGCGCCTGCTCGATGATGGCGTGTGCGTTGGTGCCGCCGACACCGAGCGAGTTGACGCCCGCGCGGCGTGGCAATGCATCCTTCGGCCACGGCGTCAGGCGGTCGTTGACGATGAACGGACTGTTGGCGAAATCGATCGACGGGTTGGGTTTTTCAAAGCCAAGCGTCGGCGGCATTTCGGCGTGCTTGACGGCCAGAACGGTCTTGATCAGGCTGACCACGCCCGCTGCCGTATCGAGATGGCCGATATTGGATTTCACCGAGCCGACGCGGCAGAACGCGCGTTGATCCGTCGTCTGCCGGAATGCCTGGGTCAGCGCTTCGATCTCGATCGGATCGCCGAGATAGGTGCCGGTGCCGTGGCATTCGACATAAGAAATGGAGTCCGCCTCGACGCCCGCAAGCGCCTGCGCTTCGACGATGGCTTCGGCCTGGCCCGTGACGCTGGGCGCGAGATAGCCGGCCTTGGCCGCGCCGTCGTTGTTGATGGTGGTCGCCTTGATGACGGCGTGGATCGGATCGCCGTCCGCCAGTGCGTCTTCCAGCCGCCGCAAAACAACCGCGCCGACGCCGCTGCCGAATACCGTGCCTGACGCGCGATGGTCGAACGCGCGGCAATGGCCGTCGGTCGAGAGGATCTCGCCGTCCTGGTAGAGATAGCCGCGGCCGTGCGGCAGTTCGATGGTCACGCCACCGGCGATCGCCATTTCGCATTCGCGGTTGAGCAGGCTCTGGCAGGCGTAGTGGATGGCGACGAGCGAGGTCGAGCACGCCGTCTGCACGTTGACGCTTGGCCCATGCAAGTCGAACAGATACGAGGCGCGCGTCGCCAGGAAGTCCTTGTCGTTGCCGGTGTGCCGCAACAGGAACATGCCATCCTTGTCGACGAGTGACTTGTGGCTGCAGACGTTGAAATAGAAATAGCTGCCCATGCCGCAGCCCGCGAACACGCCGACCGGCCCGCCGACCGAGGCGGGCGTGCGCGCCCCGTCCTCGATGGCTTCCCAGGCGCATTCCAGGAACTGGCGGTGCTGCGGATCCATCACCGCAGCTTCTTTCTTGCTGAAACCGAAGAACTCCGCGTCGAAGTCAGCGAAGCCTTTCAATTCGGCGGCGCGGGGCACGTAGTTCTTGCGGCGGATCATCTCCGCGCTTTCGCCTGCGGCCAGGAGCTGCTCAGGCGTGCGTGTCTCGATCGATTCCACGCCGTTACGCAGGTTGTCCCAGAATTGCGCGACCGTGCTGGCGCCGGGGACACGCAACGCCATGCCGATGATGGCGATGTCGTTTGCGGACATGTTCGTTTCAGCGTCGGACATGCGGGTCTAAGCTCCTGTCAGCAAATCGCGGTGCTGATCATCGGGACGGATTATGAAGACGGGGCGATGCCATACCCCGTGCTTCTGACGCACAATGCATGCCAATGATTAATGTGGCGCCGTATTCCCAATGCGATTGTCTCAATAGCCGATTGTATCGCCTGCCAATTGGTTATTGCACGGAAAAATTAACGCAGTTATTCGCCGCTATCTGAATATCGCGATACTCGGCATCGACCTTGCTTATCGACACAAGAGTCGCATTCGGATGTCGTGGTTCACAATTCGTCAACCATAGCAGATACCGGCAAATCCCGGATGCGCGCGTTATGTCGTGAGCATAAGGGGCGTACTTGTGGTCGGTAAAACATTCAACGTCGACGGGATATCTGTCGATACGTTCAAACTGCCCGAGGCGAGCCGTCGGATTTGCGACGAGATTGAAGGTGGCAGTTCATTCTCGGTCTATACGATCAATCTGGATCACGTCGTAAAGCTGCGTTCGAGCGCCGCGTTCCGGAAAGCGTATGAGAAAGCGCGCATCGTGCTGGCTGACGGGTTCCCTATCGTTCTGGCCGGTCGGCTGCAAGGGCGAGATGTTGAAAGAACGCCGGGTTCCGATCTGATCGACCCGCTTTGCGACGAAGCTGGCCGGCGCGGAATGTCAGTGGTTCTGGTCGGCGCCACCTTCGAAGCCCTGACGGCTGCCGCCCGCGAATTGAAGCGACGCTACCCGGCCTTGTCGATCGGGGGGGTGTATGCGCCGCCGGCGAACTTCGACGTCCAGGGTGATGGCGCTCAGGAATGCCTGGATTTCATCAGTCAGTCCGAAGCGCAGATTTGCCTTCTGGCTCTGGGAGCGCCGAAGCAGGAGCTCTTTGCGGAACGTTGCGCCCGTGAAATCCCGTCCGGTATGTCGTTCATTTGTATTGGCGCCGGCCTCGATTTTATTGCCGGATCGCAGAAGCGCGCCCCGAAGCTATTCCAGAAAATCGGATGCGAATGGCTGTGGCGGTTGCTCAATAATCCGCGGCGTCTTGCCCGCCGGTATGCCGAATGCCTCCTGGTATTTCCAGGCGTTGTATTCGGCGGGTTACTGAAGCGGGTTTAAATATAAGCGCCGGGCTCTATCCCGGCGCTTATTGCATTACGCTCTAAAGAACACAAAAGCCCGGGACCGGTTATCAACCTGTCCCGGGCTTCGTTGTTATTGGGGCGGTGTATCGTTGTGCGATACCCCGCCGCTGATCTCAGTATGCCCCGCGGCAGAGCACGAAGACCGTGCGCGTGATAATTTCCAGGTCGAGCCACAGCGACCAGTTGTCGATGTAGTGCAGGTCGTGCTGCATGCGGGCGCGGACGTCTTCGGTGGTGCGGGTTTCGCCTCGGTAACCGTTCACCTGCGCCCATCCGGTAAGGCCCGGCTTGACGCGGCGGCGGCGGGAGAAGAGATCCAGTTCCTGCTCGAATTGTTGGTCGTGGGCCAGGGCATGAGGCCGAGGACCGACCAGCGACATGTCACCGCTCAGCACGTTCAGCAACTGCGGCAGCTCGTCCAGGCTGGTGCGACGCAGAAACCAGCCAACGCGGGTGACCCGTGGGTCATTGCGTTCGGCCTGCTTAACGTGCTGGCCATCCTCAGCAACCAGCATCGTGCGAAACTTGAAGATGCGGAAGATCTGGTTGTTTTGACCGTAGCGACGCTGGCGGAAGAAGATGGGACCAGGGCTGTCCAATTTGATGGCCAGAGCGATGAGTCCCAGCAGTGGCGACAACAGCAGCAATCCAAGGGCCGCGGCGGGATAGTCCAGTACGCCCTTCAAGAGGCTATGACGCTCCGACTGCGGCACCACATTGATGACGTTTGCCTGCACGCTGCCGAAGTTGCGCGAGCCGTTGACCGCCACAGGGTACGGCTCCAACTCGCTGCAGATCAGCAGTTCAACGGCATAGGAGCCGAGCGCGCTGACTGTGGCCTGGATCGTGCGGGTATCGCTCCCCGGCAGGCCGATTACGACAGTTTCGAACTCGTTGCGGGCGAGGGCGCTTTTGAGCTGCGCGAGACCGCCGTTATGAGCGATGGTCGATGCGTCTTGAGCCAATGGATCGGTCAAATACACGCCAGACACACCCGACGTCGGCGCGGATCCTTCGATCTTCGAACGTAGCGTCGGCAGGAATTCCGGCGCGCCAATGATCGCGATGCGGTGCCGGAGTAGGCCATCGGCGATCATGTGACGGATCCGGCGCATCACCATGAGACGGGTCAAGGTCAGCGCGATTGCGCTGAGCACGAACGACGTCAGAAACCAGCCGCGTGAGAAACCTTCTGCGACTTTGCAGATGTAGAGGACGCCGATCAGAAACAGGAACGCCATCGCCAGAGCGCCCCACAGCTTGCCGTATCCGATGATCGGCGCAACGAGAGCCGGAGGCTCATAAAGACCCGCCTGTTTCAGGGAGAAATACAGGATGACGGCCAGCAGCCCGGAAGCTGCCAGATACGGAACAATCGACTGCTCCTGCCACAAGAATAAATCGATGTAGAACAGTTTAGCTGTCGATGTGGCCAGGATGACCGCGATGATTTCCAGAAGGGCGCACGCGCGAATGGAAGAAGAGAACGTGTATTCTCTTTTTTTTAACCCATCAATTGTGTATGGGAGGCGGTCAAGAGCGGCGCCCGCGCTGCTGATGTGTGTGTCGGTATGAGCCATAACTGCCTGTACGCAATACATAACTGAAACAAAGTCTTCGTGCGTAATAGGGAAAGCAAGAAGCGAGCCAGTTTTGAAAAGTTTCCAAACCGAACAATGTTTTGTTCCGTATTGGCACAGGCATGACAGGAATTTACGAGGGGGAAAGTATAGAATTTAAAAATAGTTAACGTCGCGATCGTTGATGGGCGCAACCCACTGAAAATGCGATGAGTTTCCATGTTGCGGCGGTGCAACATCGATGCGAAATATGCTGAGCGGAATGAATGCGAGCGCGTAGACTCCGGACATCGTGCATGAGCAGACGCGTTCAACCGTCGTCAGCTCACTGAGCCACCGTTAGCTTCCATGGTCTGGCGTTGGGCGTGCGTTCCAGGACGCCGATGTCCTATCCGCGAACGAGGATCACGCTGCCGCTTTTTGGTCAGTGCGACTAAGCTTACGTTCGCGAAGTCAGCAAACCCGCAAGGTACTGGCCATAGGCGCTCTTGCCGTGCTTTGCAGCGGCGGTTTCAAGGCCGCGATCGTTGATGAACGCGAGCCGCCACGCGACTTCCTCGGGGCAGGCGATCTTGAACCCTTGGCGCTTCTCCAGCGTCCTGACGAACTCGGCCGCTTCAATCAGGCTGTCTGGTGTGCCGGTGTCGAGCCAGGCGTAGCCGCGGCCCATCAGTTCGACCGACAAGGCGCCCCTGTCGAGATAGGCGCGGTTAACGTCTGTAATCTCCAGCTCGCCACGGGCTGATGGCTTCAGGTTGGCTGCGATATCGACGACGGCTTCGTCGTAGAAGTAGAGTCCGGTCACGGCCCAGTTCGATTTCGGTACCTTCGGCTTTTCCTCGATCGACAAAGCGGTCATGTTGGCGTCAAATTCCACGACGCCGTAACGCTCCGGATCGGTCACGTGATAGGCGAACACAGAGGCGCCCGATGACCGGTCGACGGCCTTGCCAAGTAGCTCGGGCAGGCCGTGGCCGAAATAGATGTTATCGCCCAGGATCAGGCAGGAGCGGTCGCCAGCGACGAAATCGGCACCAATGATATAGGCTTGCGCCAGACCTTCGGGTCGCGGTTGCTCCGCGTAGCTGAGCGAAAGCCCCCATTGTGCGCCATCGCCGAGAAGCCGCTGGAACTGCGGCAAATCTTGCGGCGTGGAAATCACGAGAATCTCGCGGATGCCGGCCAGCATCAGCGTGGTCAGCGGGTAGTAGATCATCGGCTTGTCGTACACTGGAAGCAGTTGCTTCGACGTGACGTGTGTCATCGGATGCAAACGCGTGCCGCTGCCGCCTGCCAGGATGATGCCCTTCATACTGTCCTCGATATCCCTCGTGCCCCTGCGCTGTCAGGGGAGGCGTTCAAGAATTGGCGGAAGCGATGACCGCCAGGACGGCAACGTCACGCCATGAATGGTCGCAAGGCGCCGGCTGTCCAGTCGAGAGTTGGCGGGACGGCGCGCCTTGGTCGGATAGTCTACCGTCGTGATGTCGTGGACGACCACGGATCGGCCGCTGTGATCTTGCAGCCATTGGCAGATGCCGCGCGCGAAGCCAGCCCAGCTCGTTGCCTCGGCGCTGCCCATATGGAACAGACCGCGGAATTCGCGTCGCGCAGGTTGATCCATGATGTTGCGTGCAACCCTGAGCACGCCGTCGGCAATATCGAGCGCCGAAGTGGGCGTGCCGATCTGGTCGCCGACGACACGCAACTCGTCGCGTTCCCGCGCGAGCCGCAGAATGGTCTTTGCGAAATTCGCGCCGAACGGGCTGTAAACCCAGGCAACGCGGAGCACGATATTGTCGGCCGATGCGGCGAGAATGGCCTGTTCGCCAGCGAGTTTCGACGCGCCGTAAACGCCAAGCGGTCCGGTCGGATCGTCCTCAGTCCACGGATGCGGATTGGAGCCTTCGAATACGTAGTCGGTTGAGATATGGATCACTGGAATGCCGAGTGCGGCAGCGCTGGCGGCAAGTCGGCGCGGACCCTCGGCGTTGACGGCATGAGCGCGCTCAGGCTCGGATTCGGCGGTGTCGACGGCGGTATAGGCTGCGGCGGATACGATCAGATCGGGGCGATGCGCAGCCAAAAGCTCGGTCGGCGATGTCGGTTCCGCCAGATCGAACTCGGGTCGCCCGAGGAGGATCACGGTCGCATTGGCGTCCGGACCTCGTTCCGCGAGGGATTGTGCGAGTTGTCCAGTCTTTCCGGTGACAAGGATGCGCATGGCGTTGTCTAGGCCGGCTTCACGGCGGCGCCGAGCCGCTCGCCGCCATAGACGTCGCGCCGCAGAGGCCGCCACCACCAGTCGTTTTCGATGTACCAAACAACCGTCTTTTCGATTCCGGACTCGAAGTTTTCCAGCGCTTTCCAGTTCAATTCCGTTTCGATGCGCGTTGCATCGATGGCATAACGGAAGTCGTGGCCGGGCCGGTCGGTGACGTAGGTGATCAGATCCGCATGGCTGCGCTCCGCGGGACGTACGCGATCCAGAATGGCGCAGATGCTTTGAACCACGTCGATGTTGCGCCGCTCATTGCGGCCGCCGACGTTGTACTTCTCGCCGAGCCGTCCGTGGCTCGCAATCATATGCAGCGCGCGCGCGTGATCTTCGACATATAGCCAATCGCGCACGTTCTGCCCCTGGCCGTAAACCGGAAGCGGCTGACCGTGCATCGCGTTCAGAATGGTCAGCGGGATGAGCTTTTCGGGAAAATGATACGGCCCGTAATTATTGGAGCAGTTCGAGAGGATGGCGGGCAGCCCGTAGGTGCGGTGCCACGACATCACCAGATGGTCCGACGCGGCTTTCGATGCCGAATAAGGCGAACTCGGATCGTAAGCCGTGTCTTCCGTAAACAAACCATCGGCGCCGAGAGAGCCATAAACTTCGTCGGTCGAGACGTGCAGGAAGCGGAAGTTATCGCGGCGATCAGCGGGCAGTGCCAGCCAGTAGTGGCGCGCTGCCTCGAGTAACGTATGGGTGCCGACGATATTGGTGGCGATGAAGTCGGCCGACCCGTCAATCGAGCGATCGACGTGGCTTTCGGCCGCCAGATGATAAATCCGGTCCGGCTGGAATTCCTGCAGGGCGGAAACGACAGCCTGCCTGTCGCAGATGTCGGCGCGCAGAAAGCGATGATTTCCGGCGTCGGCGATTGCGCGCAGGTTTTCCAGGTTGCCAGCGTAGGTCAGTTTATCGAAGGTCAGGACCTCGGCCCCGATCACCTCGACGAGATGGCGCACCACGGCCGAACCAATGAAGCCGGCTCCTCCGGTCACGAGAATGCGCATCAGTGTTCAACTCCAGCCGTCGCGAGGTCCGACAGCAGATAATCTACGGGAATATCGTTGGGAGATCACTAAGGGGCCCGAGCTTGGTGTCCTTGGCTGACAGCGTTTCTGCCGAAGCGACCGACGGCCAGGCGATGCCAAGGGCCGGGTCGTTCCAAATAATGCCGCCTTCGCTCTCAGGGCTGTATCCGTGCGTCACCGCGTACCAGACCTCGGTCTCCGGCGCCAACGTGCAAAAGCCGTGCGCGAAGCCAGCGGGAATCCAAAGTTGTGTGTCGCGCTCGCCTGTCAGCTCGATCGAGACGTGCCGGCCGAATGTCGGCGAAGATCGGCGCAGGTCGACGGCAACATCGAAAATCGCGCCGCGCACACACCGAACGAGCTTGCCTTGTGCGGCCGGCGGTGCCTGGAAATGCAAACCCCGGATCGTGCCGACCTGACGGGACAAAGACTGATTGTGCTGAACGAACTGAACGTTGCCGGCGTGCTTGCGAAACAGCTCATCGCGAAACAATTCCACGAAGTGGCCGCGGTCGTCACTGTACCGCTTCGGCGTGATTTTGATCACGTCGGGAATATCACTTGGCTCGAAAATCACTTGGCTCGATTCCGATTTGAGTGTGCACCGCCGAGTGATCGGCTGGATAACGTGAATCTGCAAGTCAAAATGGTACGCAAAGTTTACGAGTTATTCTGAGGGCAAATTCTCGGTAAACAACTGTTTACCGTATATCGACGTTATTGAAATAGTCTTGCCGGCGCGTCGCGAAATTGTACGTGAGTCCGTAACCGAATTAACGCCGTATAGATCGCACGTGTGCGACACCTAAGATCCGCGATGGTCTGGGATGTTGAGTGCTGTGGCGTTGGAAAGCGAATGCGAACGGCTGGTTGAAGCGCGCCATGAGCGCGGGCCGCTAGAGCGTAACTGCGCGTCAGCAGAGCGCGCGCGTCCGTCCAATGTGCGCGTGGCATATCTCGTCAACCAATACCCAAAGGTCAGCCACACATTCATCCGTCGCGAAATCCTCGCACTCGAGCGCGCCGGCGTACCGGTGACGCGCATTTCGACCAGAGGATGGGACGATAAGGATCTTGTAGATCCCGATGATGTCGCGGAACAGTCCATAACGCATTACATCATGAAGGACGGCGTTTCTGGATTGCTCAAAGCGACCGTCGGCGCGTTCATGCGGGCGCCGCGCGCCGTTATCGGCGCATGCGTCGAGGCATTGCGGATGTCGCGCAAATCCGATCGTCCGCTGCTCATTCATCTGGCGTACGTTGCGCAGGCCTGCCGGATGCTGGAATGGACGAGAGCGGAGCGTATAACCCACATCCACGCGCATTTTGGCACAAATCCTGCCGAGGTGGCGATGTACGTCCGGCTGCTTGGTGGGCCGGCCTACAGTTTCACTGTGCATGGTCCGGATGAGTTCGATAAGGGGCATTGCCTCAACCTCGACAAGAAAATCGGCCGCTCGAAATTCATCGTGGCGGTCAATTCTTATTGCCGGGCTCAGATGTTCCGGCGCTGCGCCGAGGCCGATTGGCGCAAGGTCAAACAGGTCCATTGCGGCCTTGAGCGCGCGTTTTACGAAGCGGCTGCGATGCCGGTTCCGGCCGAGAGGCGGCTGGTTTGCGTCGGTCGCTTATGCGAACAGAAGGGCCAGCTTCTCCTCGTCGAGGCATTTGCCCAGGTCCAAAATGCCCTGGGCGACTGTCATCTCGTTCTTGCCGGCGACGGGGAAATGCGCGGCGAAATCGAGGCCAAGATCGCGGCGCTTGGAATAAAGGATTCAGTAACCATCACGGGATGGATCAGCAGCAGTCAGGTCCGGGATGAAATACTGGCGTCGCGTGCGCTGGTGCTGCCGAGCTTTGCTGAAAGTCTTCCAGTCGTCATTATGGAAGCGATGGCCCTGCGCCGGCCCGTTATTACAACCTATGTCGCCGGAATTCCGGAATTGGTTATTCCCGGCGACACCGGGTGGCTGGTGCCTGCGGGGAGTATCACGCCCCTGGCACAGGCTATGCAGGCTTGTCTCTCGGCGGATGCTGATGATCTGCAGCGCATGGGCAACGCGGGATATGCGCGTGTCGTCGTGCGCCATTCGGCCGATATTGAGGCAGCGCGCCTGGCGCGGCTGTTCGAAAGTGAGACGGTGAGCAGTGAGATTGAAGAATGGTGTTGATCGATATCGCTGTAACGATCCTCCTGTTGCTGGGCATTCTTCTGCTAATTCCCTCTGCGATGTTTTTCGCCGAAGTTGTCGCTGGAAGGTTGCCGTCACGCGATCCCGAAGCGCCTTCATTAGCCCAGCAACCGCGACTGGCGGTATTGGTGCCGGCTCACAACGAAGATTCTGTAATTGCTGGAACGTTGCAGGCTCTCCGCTCACAGTTAGCTCCCGCCGACAGACTCCTGGTCGTTGCCGATAACTGCAGCGACAGCACCGCTGCTATCGCGAAATCCGAAGGCGCCGAGGTTGTCGAACGGCTCGATGCGCACCGTCGTGGTAAGAGCTATGCGCTGGATTTCGGTGTCCGGCATCTCGAGGACGATCCGCCGGATGTTGTTATCGTCATCGACGCCGACTGTATTCCGGACAAAGGCACGTTAAAGGCGTTAGGCCGTCATGCTGTTGCACTGAACCGGCCTATACAGGCGCTCTATGTGATCAGGCCCCCCAAAGGTGCGGTGTCACGATATCTGCTTATCGCCGGATTTGCTGCCAAGGTTAAGAATGTCTTGCGCCCCCTGGGCGCGCAGAGCCTGGGGCTGCCATGTCAGCTGATGGGGACGGGCATGGCGTTTCCTTGGCCTATCATCTCTGCTGCGGACTTGAAGTCCGGAGAGCTGGCGGAAGATCTGGTGCTCGGCCTCGATCTGGCACGGCAAGGGTATGCGCCAGAGCTTTGCGCGTCCGCGCGAGTGGTCAGCGAGTTTCCGTTGAATTCGGAGGGGCAGGGTTCGCAAAGGGCGCGTTGGGAAGCTGGCCATATCCAGACTATTGCCCGTCATGTGCCGGGATTACTGTTCGCTGGTTTGCGTCAGAGGGATATGCGCCTTCTGGGGCTGGCAATCGATGCCATGGTTCCACCGGTGGCGCTGCACCTGATGCTGGTCGCACTACTGAGCCTCGCCTCTTTGATAGCTCTTTTGGCTGGCGGCATATGGGCGCCGCTCTTCATCGCGATGTTGGCCGCGGCTTTCCTGGGCTTTGGGGTGTTCGTTGCCTGGTGGAAGGTCGGGCGCGATAACCTCTCGCTGGTCGAACTGGCGAAAGCCGCTGGTTATATCTTATCAAAAATACCGCTGTATGCTCAGATCGTCATGGGTCGGCATGTTTCTTGGATCAGGACGAAAAGGGACTGAGCCGACATGACATTATTCGATAAAACATTTGTTCGCGGATTCGGTAGCCGCTCAGCAGCTTCGAACGTGTTCCGGAGCGAGGCTGCCAATAATATCTCGAACGGAACGGTTCCGCCGAGCCAGACGCGCGCGGCGCAGGGGGCAGGTGAAACAGAAATGTCATCAGGCGGTGATGATAAAAGCAGTATGTTAACGCCCGTTGTCGCGCTTGCCGATAAGCGGTCGGCACGGATCATAGGTGTTACGAGCTGCCAATCGAACGCTGGCGTGAGCGTCATTGCGCGAAAGCTGGCCCAGGCGTTTTCCAGCTTCGGACGCAGGTCGTTGCTCGTTGACGCAAGCCGGCTGGCGCCGATCGCGCCGGTTACAGATCGCAACGGGTCGGCGCACAGTGATCGCGGGATCTATAATCCGGTTTGCGACGGCCAAATAGATGTCCTGGATCTGGCAACAGTTCCTGATTGGCCGGTCGATTCGCGGGAGGAATGCCGAAAGGCGTTGGATGGGCTCGCGCGCAACTCCTACACGGTAATCGTAGATCTCCCCCCGATCATACAGCCGTCGGGGAAGCCGACGCTGCTCATGGCATCAGCGGGGGCGGCCTGTGATCTAACTTTTCTCGTATGCCTGAGTGGAAAAACTGAGCGCAGCTCACTGAATGCCGCGGTTGAAGCAGCTGGTATTTTTGGGATGACCATGGGCGGCATTATCTTGAACGACTGGCAATTGCCGATGAGTGGAATGCTCGAGCAGTAGCTGACAAAAGCCGCTGTTCGGCGAAGCTTTTGGCGACTGCAGTGTGGAGTATATGCGGTGAGCTTTAGTATCGAATTCATTCGTGAACTGTTGGTCGCGTCCATAGATGTCTTGCGTCGGCGCTGGAAGCTTATGTGTATTCCGGTCGTCATTGTGGGCATTCTGGCTGCGGTGGCCGTACAGTTTGCGCCCACAAAATACACCGCGAAAGCGCTGATCCTGTTGCAAGGCGCCAATCGCGCGAATGCCGGATATGGCGGTGGCGGCATTCAGCGGTCGCAGATGCTGGAGCAGGTGGGCGCCATTGATGCCTGGATCAAAAGCGATCACGTATTGGCTGGTTTGCTGCCGCAGCTAAGCGCTTTCGAAGTACCGGATAGTCCGGCCGAGGCTCAGATCCAAATGCGCGTATTTCGCGCTTCCTTAACGCTCGAGTTGATGGGCGGAAGCGCCCTCGAATTGCGCCTTCAGAGTGCGAACCGCGAAGGCGTTGCACGCGATCTGGAAATCATCATTGCACGCGTGATGGAAGGATTGACCGGACCGGATCAAAGTATCTTTAGCGCATCGCAGTTTGTCGTCATGCAGCGCAGCGATGCGATGGAGACTGCGGAAAAGTCATTGCTGGCTGCGATAGATAGATTCAACCCATCCGCCGCGTCGGGGATCCGAGGACAGCTCGACCGCATCTGGGACCTGACGCATCAGCCGGGTGCGGCCGCCGGGAATGGCAATGGGGCCGCCGCGCTAACGCAGTTGCGCCGGGAGATCTCGACCGATGCCAGCATCGTGGGTGAGCTTGAACGTCTGAACGCGACGTATCGCGACGCGCGGGATAGATACATGGCCGCGTCCACCCAGGCTGCTACGGGTCGGACGAACTACGTCGGAATTTTCGATGCGCCGGATAATCTTCTGGTTGTCGGGCGACCGGAAGATCCGATCATCGGCGAAAGTTCAGCCAAGAAAATTGCAATCGCTGGAATTCTGCTCAGCATTATGATCAGCGGCGGCTTGGTTGCACTGACAGAATTGTTTTTCGGTCCGCTGCGCGTCCGGAAGGAGTACGAAGCGGCATCGGGATTGCCGGTCGTCGCGCGTGTTGGCCGTGGATCCTGACATTAATCGCTTCGATGAAATGGGAGGGGCACCGTGATTGTCAGCTTGCTGCGCTGCGTTTTTGTGGTTGCCCTTCTTGGGTCGTTGAACGGCGCACGTGCTGAAACCGTAGGGCAGTTCGACGCCGCCAGCGGCTTGTTCAAGATCTATCGCGGCGGCGCGCCCGTCGTTGAGGCCAGTTTCCAGTTTTGGCGCGGCGATTGGCAATGGGCAGCGCTTTCCACGGTGAGCGAGGTTGCCGAACCGGCACGGCGCTATACGTTCAATACGCGTGATTTGCGCGACGGCTTGACGATTTCGGG
>JAEZBU010000105.1 GCA_023426855.1 Pseudomonadota bacterium
TCGCGGATAATTCGACCGCTGACGGCCGCTTCAACGCACTCGGCCATGCTGCCGTACACGACAGACCAGCCCGTATTTCCCGGCGCGTAGTTGGCGAACTTGCCCGAGTTGGTCAGCAGCACGCCGATGTCGTCGGGCAGGATCGGCGTCACCACGATGCAGGTATCGGCGACGATCGACACACCCGCTGCCTCGATGTCCTTCAGGCGGCCTTCCTCATCGAGTTGCTTCAGCACGTGCCGGCCCGTGTGCGCGAAGAACGGGAGCTGCGTTTTCCGGCCCCCGAGCGCCTCCTGGATTTCGACCATCTCGTCGTACGACAGATGCGGACTGCCGACGGCGACCGCGTCGATGCTGTCGTTGTTCGTGGTGCTGAGCCAGCCCCGTGCTTCGCGCACCATATTGGGCGTCAGCGAGACAATCTCTTCGGGTTCAGCGTCGCCGAAGGCATCCTGCCTGGTCTTGGCTTCCGGCGTCACGCCGAGAATGTGGAACAGGCCCACCGCGCCAAAGGACGCGGATGCTGCACCCAGCGCCTTCATGCGATCCTCGGTTGCCGACGCCTGCAAGCCGTCGATGGCAACGATAGCGCCTGCCTTGCGACCGACCCAGGCGCCAAGTACCGGCCAGAACGCATCGAGATTGCGCAACTCCGGCGACAATTGCGAGGTATCGACCAGCACCCGCGCGCGGCGGTTCTCCGGCAGATGCAGACCATAGCGCGGCGCCCGCCCGATCAGGGCGCAGGCGATGTCGAGGAAATCGCCATAGCGATTGGTGCGCGCGCCGAGCACCGAATTGCAGAACGCGACCGCATTCGACTCACCCCAGGCGACGTCGACACCGACCGGCGGACGATGACCGGCCTGATACGGCGAGCAGGTCCACGTTGGCTTGCAGCCCAGTGCTTCGTAAGCCCGCATCAGCCGCAATGCCATCTCGCGCTTATGGCCTTGAAGGCGGACGCGCTTGGGATGCATCAGATCCAGCGCGCCGACATTGATGGACGACGGTACGGCGACTTTGCCACCAAGCTCGACCAGCTTCTCAGCAAACAGCACGCCGCTGTCACCATGATAGAGCCCGCCATCGATATGCGCCGATTGGACGGGTATCAAGCGGTCCGCACCGAGCAGGCGTCCGGTTTCCGCGACGATGCGCATCGCCATGGCCTTCGCCGGTCCGTGGGTCCCAGCGGCGATCTCGCGCTCTTCAGGTGACAGTTGCATGCAGCCCTCGACACTTGTGACGCGCCATGGATAATCCGAAGGCTCAGTCGGCATCAATGATCATTCCGCGAGGACACCAAGCCAAATGCCGCATTCGCAGAAACTTCTGTTCTTCGCCGGGTCCGCGCGCGAGGGTTCGTTCAACAAGAAGCTCGCCCACCTGGCCGCGCACATCGCGGAGGCCAACGGCATCGCATCGACCTTCGCCGATCTCGGCGATTACCCGATGCCGCTGTACGACGCCGATCTGGAAGCGCGCGAAGGATTTCCCGAGAACGCCCGTAAGCTGAAAGCGCTGATGCAGGTGCACGGCGGTATCTTCATTGCCTCGCCCGAATACAACGCCTCGGTGGCACCGCTGCTCAAGAATGCGCTCGACTGGGTTTCACGCATCCGCGACGAGGGCGAGGCGCCGCTGCAGGTCTACAAGACCCGCGTGTTCGCGCTGGGCTCGGCGTCGCCTGGTGGTTTCGGCGGCATGCGCAGCCTCATCACCCTGCGCCAGTCTCTGTCGCTCGGCATGGGGGCGCTGGTGCTCCCTGAACAAGTGACGGTGTCGCGCGCGCACGAAGCCTTTGACGAGCACGGCCACTTGAAGGACAAGGCGCTGCAGGAACTGGTCAAGACCGTCGTCAGCAAGCTGGCGCGGGCCGCCAGAGTGCTTCACGGAGAGGGGTGACACCAGCATGACCGAACCGACCGCACGCGACAGACTGATCGTAGCCCTGGACGTTCCAACCATCAGCGAAGGCCTGCAGCTCGTCGATACGCTGGGCGACAGCGTCACGACCTATAAGGTCGGCCTGGAACTGCTGTTTGCCGGCGGTCTGGATTTCGCAGCCGAATTGAAGCGGCGCGGCAAGCAGGTGTTTCTCGACGTCAAGCTGCTGGACATCGGCAATACGGTCGAATCCGCGGTTGCCAACATCTCCGAGCTTGGCGTGACCTTCCTCACCGTGCACGGCCATGATCTGAAAACACTGCGCGCGGCAGTGGCGGGACGCGGCGCCAGTCCGTTGAAATTGCTGGCGGTTACGGTCCTCACCAACCTCAGCCAGGATGATCTCGCGCAGCAGGGGACGACCATGTCGCCGGCCGATCTTGTACTGCATCGCGCGCGGCTGGCGCATGAGGCGGGTTTCAGCGGCGTAATCTCCTCCGGCCAGGAAGCGGCCCGCATTCGCGACGCGGTTGGCCCGGGCTTCCTGATCGTGACGCCGGGCATTCGCCTTGCCGGCGGCGCAGCGGACGACCAGGAGCGCGTCATGACCCCCGACCGCGCCATCAGCGCCGGCGCAGACTATCTGGTGGTCGGCCGTCCGATCACCCGCGCCGACGATCCCAAGGCGATGGCCGAAGTCTTCGTCAGCCACATCGCTGAAGCTCTCGCTTCCCGCGGTGCTCGGAAATAGGCTATAGCCCTGGCCATCAGTTGAATGGAGAGGAAAGTCCAAATGGCCAAGGCTTATGTCATCGCACGCGCTATCGTCACCAACCCCACGGCCTGGGCCGAGTATGCGGCAGCGGCTGGCGCAGCGATGAAGATCTACGGCGGCACGCCGATCGTCCGCGGCGGCAAGGTAGAGATCGCCGAGGGCGAAGGCCGCGCGCGCAACGTCGTCATTCAGTTCGACTCGTTCGAAGCCGCCCGCACCTACACGAACTCGCCCGAGTACGCCGCAGCCCGCAAGCTGCGTGAAGGCGCCGGCGTCATCGATATCGTCGTGGTCGAAGGCGCAGCCTGATCTCTGATCGGCCCAGCGAAGACCAGACCAGCGCCGGGCGGATATCCCCCGGCGCTTTTTCTTTGCTCATCGTTCGAAGACCGCGACGTTCATCATCGCGCGCACCGTGAAGCCGATCGCCTCATAGAGCTTGATGGCCGCGTCGTTGCTGGCATAGGCGTGCAGGTAGGGCCGGTCGCCGCCTTCCACGATGCGATGTGCGACGTAGCAGGACAGTTTACGCGCCAGACCGCGGCCACGAACGTCTGGGTGGGTGCACACGCCGCTGATCTCGACGTAGCCATCCTGCGCCATCCGCTGGCCTGCCATTGCCACCAGCCGTCCACCCTCCCGCACACCCCAGAACCGTCCGATATCGAGCGCATTCAGCGTAAAGGGGCCCGGTTTGGTCAGGGTGGCCAGCGCCAGCATTCCCTCGGCATCCTGCCTGCTCAGCGGCGCGATACAGGTTTCGTCATCGCGTTTGATCGGGCCGTCTGCAACCAACTGGACACCGGCCGCGCGCATGACATCGCGAAGTCCTGGCGGCAACGGGATTTCGCCCGCTTGCAGGAAAACCGCGGTCTCACCCGGAGTCAGCAAATCCGCCAGCGCGGCGAGACTTTCCGGCGTGTCGTCGCGGGTTGCGGCGAACGGAACAATCGATGGCGTGTAGCGCTTCGCCATCGCACCACCTTCCGCAACCGCTGCATGCCGTGAGGTGAGCGACGTCCAGGCCGGTCTGTCGAGGTCGTGGCGGGGCATGGCGTCAACATCCTTGAACAGCGCGGACAAACCGCGGCGATCGGGGCCCGGTTGATATCCCGGCAGATGTGGCCATGCCAGTACAGAATGTGTACCTGGGCGGACCTATCGTTTCCCGGAGGTCAGGGACACGCGTTCCCGGATCAGCACGATCGCGATGCTGCTCAAAATGACCAGCAGACCTCCGACGACCTCGCGGAATGTCGGGATTTCCGACCAGACGAGGTACGACAGGATCAGCGACCAGATCACTGCCGAATATTTGATGGTCGTGACGAGATAGGCCGGCGCCGTCGTGAATGCGACGATCCAAAGCAACTGCCCGACAACCATCAAGGTTGTACTGCCCAGCACCATCACGACATCCCTCTGAGCGATCGGCTGCCAGTCCTCGAAGGCGACAAAGCCGCCCGAGCCGATCATGAGCAGAACCATCGAGGTCATGGTGATCGTCAAAGGGTGACTGCCGAGCGCGACCTGACTGGTCATGACGTCGCGGACGGCCAGCATCAACGCGCAGAACAACGGAATCAGCATCACCGCGTCAAAGCCCGCGAACGTGGGATTGACGACGATGGCCGCGCCAGCAAAGCCAATCGCCACGGCCATCATGCGGCGCGGGCCGATCTGATCGCGCTTGAGCACGAAGCGCGAGATGAACACCACGAACAGAGGCGCTGCATAAACCAGCACCAGCGCCGTGGTCAGCGGCATGAACGAGAGACTGTACGGAAACAGGAACAGTGTCGGCACCTGCAGCCCGGCCAGCCACAACGTTCCGTTCCAGGATTTCGGCACCACCTTCTGCCTGCCGCCGACGAAAGGCACGCACACAAGCAGCATGGTGACCGCAAGCGTAGAGCGCAGAAACAGCACCTGCATCAGCGGCAAGCCGAGGAGCAGCTCTTTCAGGATGACGTCGTTGACCGTTACGAAGCATGCCGCGACGGTCGATATGATCGCGCCGGCTGAGCCGTCCGATCGGCCAGTCTCCGTCAGTCTCAATTTGAAGAATGGCGACATTTCAGGTGATGCCGGTTGACGCCGGCCCGAGCACGCACTGGAGATGTTGTCCTGTATCACCGCGCCAAGCGGAAAGCAGCAGGCATGATCGAAGACGAGAGGTGCCGCAATCGCATGACGGCCGGGCCGTCTGCCGGATCACCTGCCCAAGCGTTCGAAGGTTGACTTCCCGCAGCCGATCTCCCATGCCCGCTGGATCATTGGCAGCTCGCGGAGAGCCATCATGTCCGCGCCGGAAATCGAAGGCGCCAAAGCGGCCCCCTGGTCGGCAACCGTCCTGACCCTGTTCCCGGACATGTTTCCCGGCCCTCTCGGGTTTTCGCTGGCTGGGCAGGCGCTGGCATCCGACATCTGGCGGCTGGCCGCCCATGACATCCGCGATTTCGGTCTCGGCCGCCACCGCACGGTCGATGATTCCCCGGCAGGTGGTGGCCCGGGCATGGTGCTGCGCTGCGACGTCGTGGCAGCCGCCATCGATCACGCGCGCGCCGAAGCGCCGGACGTGCCGCTGATCTACCTGTCGCCGCGCGGCGTGCCGCTGACCCAGGCCATGGTAAGCGACGTCGCGGCCGGACCAGGCGTGATGCTGCTCGCAGGACGATTTGAGGGTCTGGATCAACGGGTTATCGACGCCCGGCAGATCCGCGAAGTATCCATTGGCGACTATGTGCTATCCGGCGGCGAGCTGGCCGCCATGGTGCTGATCGACGCCTGCGTCAGGTTGCTGCCAGGCGTCATGGGGGCGGATGCATCGGCCACCGAGGAAAGCTTCGAGGACGGCCTGCTCGAATACCCGCTCTATACCCGGCCGCGGGAGTGGGAAGGGCGCGCCATCCCTGATATTCTCCTGTCCGGAG
>JAEZBU010000121.1 GCA_023426855.1 Pseudomonadota bacterium
CGGCGCAGATGGAAGGCGGTCCAGCATCCCATCAGGCCGCCGCCGATGATGGCGGTTTCTGTTTTGATCACCGGCATTCAGGCGCTCTCGACAGGTGAAATCAGCAGCGGTTTGACCGGGGCCTGCACACGCAAATAGCCGATTTCCGATAGCGGCCGGCCAAGCACGGAAGCGGTCAATTCCGCCGCGGCGAGGCCGCAGAAACGTCCCTGGCAGCGCCCCATGCCACAACGGGTGATGGCCTTCGTCCGGTTGATTTCGAGTGGTTTCAGATCGACGGCGAGTGCGGCGCGCATATCGCCGACGCTGATGTTTTCGCAGCGGCACAGCGTGATATCGTCGGCGAGCGTGGTGGTCTCCTGCGACGGCCACGCAAAGGCGCGGGCGAGGCCGCGCTGGAAGCGGCGGAACCGTGCGAGCTGCTTGCGCATGGCCGGCACGCCGGTGCGCGAGATCGTCATCTCGTGGTCTTGCAGCAGGGCATGCGCGGCGAGCGCGCCACTGAGTTCAGCCGCATCCGCGCCGCCAATGGTTGCGCCATCTCCGGCGACATAGAGCCCTTTGCTGCTGCGGCCGTCTTCATCGGCGACGGGCAGCCATTGGCGAAAGTCGGCGCTATAGGCGAGTGTACAGCCGGCGAGCTCCGCCAACTGCGTTTCGGGCTTCAGGCCGAAGCCGTAGGCGACGGCATCGCATGAAATGGTCTCGGTGGTCCCATTGCCACTATCGAAAGTGACGCCGGAAACACGGTCCGCACCTTCAAACGCCCGCAGTTTCACGCCGTGACGCATCCGAACGCCCGCCGCGCGCAGTTTGCCCATATAGCCAAGTCCCCGCCGTAGTGTCGGCAGGTTGGCGGCGAGATCGCCGAAGGCGCGCGCCTTGTCGATGAGTGAGCTGGTGTCCAGGATGGCCGCGATTTCGGCACCCATCTGGCGATACTGCAATGCCGCCAAGTACAGCAGGGGAGAGCTGCCGCAGAAAACGACGCGGCGGCCGATCAGGCAGCCCTGGTCCTTCAGAAGCACCTGAGCGCCGCCAAGCGTGAAGACGCCCGGTTTGGTCCAGCCGCGCACGGGGAACGTACGATCCGTCGCGCCGGTGGCAAGGATCAGTGCGTCGAACGGGACGGTTCCGTCGCCATCTGCGCTGCGGGTGTAGAGCTGGTTGTCGAACACGCCCCATACGGTGGTTCCGGGCCGATAATCGATCGTCTCCTTGAGGCGCGCGAACGTTTCGTGCAGGCGCTGATATTTGTCCGCTTCCGATCCCAGCAGCGACGGCATGTCGAGATCGAGACCCGGCGAGGGTGTGCGATAGGCTTGGCCGCCTGCGCGCGCGCCTTCGTCGATCATGACCGGCGAAACCCCGGCTTCCACGAGAACCTCGGCCGCGCGAATGCCGGCTGGTCCCGCGCCGACGATGGCAACGCTGGTCATGGCGCAAACCGATCCGGTGGCGAGGTGCGCACGTGCATGCCGTCGGTCAGCGGCGTGGTGCAAGCGCGTACACGGCTGCCGTCTTCAAGCCAAACCCAGCAGTCCTGGCAGGCCCCCATGATGCAGAAGCCCGCGCGTGTTTCGCCGCTGAATTCATTGCGCCGCAAGCTGGTGCCATTGAGCAGAACAGCCGCAAAAACCGATTGTCCGAGCCGCGCCTGTGCTTGCACGCCGTCTATTGAAAAGCTGATCCTTGGAGCATTGCGGCGGGAGGCTTCAACGAGCAGGCCGCGCTGCGGCGTATCGGAGTCGGGCATGATAGCGTTCTGCATTGTTGCGCCGTCAGGCGGCGGATAGCCAAGCCTATCGGTTCATTACGATGGACGCCAGCCTCCGCTGCATTTTCTACTGCAGGGTAGAACATGGCGGTTTGATCATGTGTCCGTACGGCCTTGCGTCGCGATGTTCTGGCCTCTTTCATCGGGCGCTGATGGCGCACCGGCAGCCACGACCGAGTTGAGCCTGATCGTAGTGCTGTAGGATAGGCCTTCAGGATCGAATCTCATTTCAGGTTTGCGGTTCAAGTCGGACAGTACCGTCTCCAGCAATGTATAGCCGAAACCGCGCCGTTGCGGTGGTTGCGCTGGGGGCCCGCCGCGCTCTATCCAATCAAAACGTAGCCGGGCCTCGGCGCCATCACCTTCGATCTGCCAGACAATGTTGACCTGACCGTTGGGGGCCGATAGCGCCCCGTGCTTCGAGGCATTGGTTGCCAGCTCGTGTATGAGCAGAGACATATTCTGAGTGGCCTGAGAGGACAGCAGCACCGGCGGGCCGGATGACGTGTAGCGGCCCGCAAAAGTCCGCATTTCATTGTGCACGACAATAGCGATGTCCGCACCCTGCCAATGTGCCAAAGCCAGCGTGTCGCTGGCATTGGCCAGCGCCTTGAGCCGGCCCATCAGGTTTTCACGAACCTCCTTGATCGGCCGGCCTTCGAGCAGCGTGCGCCGGGCGATCGAAGATATGACGGCGAGCAGGTTGTTTGTCCGGTGCTGCAGTTCGCGCAACAGAAGTTGTCGCCGCGTTTCGCTGCTCTGTCGCTCAAGAGCAGCTTCTGTCAGCGCATTATGTATCTGCTCGAACTCACGCGTGGTAAATTTGCGTTTGGGCAAGGGTTCGCCGTGGCCCAGTTTCGCGGCAGCGTCCACGAGATAATCGACGCTGGAATGCAGCCTGTGAGCGATCGACGAGCCGAGCGCGAGGGCGAGCGTCAGCAGGACGATAGAACCCACGGCGAAAAGCAACCAGGCATCCCGCAAGGGGGCTTCGACCACGGATGCCGCGATGACGACGGATGCAAGCCAACCCGAATCCGACGAGCGCGCATAACCGCGGATTGCGGATGTTCCGTCGTTCGTGTCGACCCAGCCGATTCCTTGCAAATCGGTAGATGATGCCAGGAGTGCTGCTGGCATCCTTGAGCCTGTTGGCGAGGCAGCACTGTCAGAACTCACGACCACCAGCCCGGCCCTGTCGCTGATGGTCCATTGCCACCCATCTCGATTTTCGGTGCCGATAACGCTTTTCAGGGCATCAGCAGGGCGTGAAATACTGATAATCGCCGTGATGGAGCCATTGCGCCGGATTGGCGTGCTGACGATCCATGTCGGTGACGACAGCGACGCATCGATGACCAGATCAGATACGAGCGGCTCATTGAGCTCGACAATGGATTTGAGCTGTGCGTGACCTGCGGAGCGTTTCAGTGGCTCACCAAAACGCACGGCGGTATTCAGAAGTGGCCATCCGGCGATGTCGTGCACCTTAACGTTCGACCCGCGCGGCACGAGTATCTCCGATGCGTGCCGATGAAGCCGCGCGAGATCCATCTCAGGTCCGAGCGTGCCGACCAGTGTTTCCAGGAGCAGAACAGCGCGATCGATTTCACCATCGAGATCATGGGCAAGCTGGCGCGCCGCCGCCGTGACATCGGCCTCGATCACACGGTATCGGTCGACAGAATACTGATAGACGAGCGCGCCGCACAGCGCCAGCACCGGCGCGGTGAGAGACAATCCGTATAATATAAGCCGCTGAGCGAATGATGGCGGCGATCTGGAGCGCATGAGCTGTCATACATGAACGAGGATGCGACGGATGCGGGCGATTAACCTGTCGTGTCCGCTTGGGGATTGCAACTCCCCAAACGTGCGCTGTGGAACGGCCGGTGGACTGCGGCGAACCGGAGCGCTGGCGCAGGCACTTGCGTGTTGCTTTAGTGCTTCAACTCTACAGGGATTGCTGGGCCGCGTGTTTCCGCGCGCGAGCTTATCGTCATTTCCAGGCAGCTCAGAAATCTTGATGACCAGTCTCGGATATCGTTGGCGCGCAGGGCGACCATCATACTCTGGTGGCGTGACTGGCGCGCTTCGAGCGGCATTTCCAGCGCGATGCGTATTGCAGCGGCGACGGCTTCGGGTTCGTGGGGATTGACGATCAGCGCGCCATGCAGCTCATCCGCGGCCCCGGCGAACTGCGATAACACGAGAACGCCCGGGTCGGCTGGATCTTGCGCAGTGACATATTCTTTCGCGACCAGATTCATACCATCGCGCAGTGGCGTCACGAGTCCGACTTTGGCCAGCCGGTATAATCCTGCGAGTGCGGTGCGCGAGTAGGCTTTATTGACATAGCGGATCGGCGTCCAAGTGACCTCGCCGTGAAGACCGTTGATCTGTCCTGCCAACGTCGAGACCTGGCGGTCGATATCCATGTACTCCTGAATTTCCGCGCGCGATTTGGGCGCGATTTGCAGAAAGGTCACGCGACCGCGCCAATCAGGATACGAGGTCAGGAAGCGTTCGATCGCATCCATCCGGTTCGGCAGGCCTTTGGAGTAATCCAGACGATCGACGCTCATGACCAGGGCGCGTCCGCCGAGGCTTTCCGCCGTTTCCTTGATCAGGCTGGTTGCTGCGGTGCGGCGCGACAGTCTTTCGAAACGATCCGTTTCAATTCCGACGGGAAATGCGCCCAGTCGCACGGTTCGATCACCGGCTTTGAGCAGGTGCATGTCCGACAGCTTCGTGGCGCCCTGGCGAATGAGATAACGGCTGAGATTATCGCAATCGTTTTCAGTTTGCAGTCCGATCAGGTCGAAAGCAGTCAGCACGCCTACGATTTCGCGATGCTTGGGCAAAGCCGTGAGAATATCCGGCGGCGGACAAGGCACGTGCAGGAAGTAACCGATGCGGTTCTGATGGCCGCGCTCGCGTAGCAGCTTGGCCAGCGGCATGAGATGATAGTCGTGAACCCAGATGATATCGTCCGGCAGCAGAATTTTAGACAGACGATCGGCGAAGTAGTTGTTCACCCGCTGATAGCCGGACAGATCCGATCGATTGAATTCTGCCAGATCCAGCCGGTAATGCAGAATGGGCCACAGCACGCGATTGGCGAAGCCGCTATAATACTCGTCGTAATCGTCCTGCGTCAGATCGAGAACGGCGTAGGTCGTGCCACCGACCTTGCGAACCATTGGCTCCTGCGCCGGCGTGTCGGTAATACGGCCACTCCAGCCAAACCAGATGCCGTCGCGGCCGCTGAGCGCCGCTTGCACGGCGACCGCCAGTCCGCCCGCTGAGGCTTCACTCGCACTTTCCGGGACCGCGACGCGGTTTGAGATTACGATGAGGCGTGCGACCATGCCTGTTCCCAATCCTGTGAAAGCCGTTTGGCTGTGATGATGATACCGGCCATCGAATAGGTTTGTGGCAAGTTGCCCCAAAGCCGCCCGCTGGCAGGATCGATATCTTCAGACATCAGACCATATGGGTTTCTGAACCGCATGAGATCGCAAAAATGATCACGCGCATCGGACACCCGTCCGATCGCGGCGAGCGCATCGGCAAGCCAGAACCGGCAAATGACGAAGGCGGACTCCGGTAATCCGAAATCATCTTTTGCCGTATACCGCATGACGTGACCTTCGCGGATCAGTTCACGCTCGAGCGTTTCGCACGTGGCAATGAAACGGGGATCGTCGGGTTTCACGAGACCGATTTCGGCCAGCAGAAGCGAACTGGCGTCGAGCTCCTCGGATCCGAAGGCGGCTGTGAAGGCTTTTCGCTTCGGATGCCACGCTTGACTGAGGATTTCTTCGCGAAGCCGGCGCGCGCGATCGAGCCATTTCTCGGAATCGGTCGGCAGCCCCAACAGGGCTGCGATTTTACTGAGCCGGTCGCACGCCACCCAGCACATCGCGGCCGAGTGTGTGTGGATGCGCCAGCGGCCTCGGAACTCCCACAAACCCGCATCGGCCTGAAGCGCCAGGCGCCAGGCGAGTTCGCCCAATTGCTCCAGGCGGCGGAACAGCGTGACGTCGCCCATGCGATCCAGACGTCCGTCCACGAACATTTGCTGGGCTGCCAGGACGATACTGCCGTAAACATCATGCTGGTGCTGATCCGAGGCCGCGTTGCCGACACGTACCGGGCCGTGCCCTTCATATCCTTCGAGATCCGGCGCGGTCCATTCTTCGAGCCCCTGGCCCGGCACGATCCCATAGACTGGCCGTAGTGGTCCATCCGCGGCGGTGGCGTTGGTCAGGTAGTCGAGATAGGCCTCCATCGATCGCGTCTTGCCGAGATGATTCAGCGCCTGGACGACGAAATAGGCGTCACGCAGCCAGCAGAAGCGATAATCCCACGTGCGTCCGGAATTCGCGGATTCCGGAATGGATGTGGTGTGTGCGGCGACGATGGCGCCTGTGTCCTCGAAGGTGCATAGCTTCAGCGATACGGCCGCGCGAATGACCGCCGACTGCCATTCGAATGGTATGGAAAGCCCACGCACCCATTCGAGCCAATACCGTCGCGTCTCATGCTCGAAGCGCCGTGCCGTCGCCTCGACGCCACTTTCGAACGGTTCATCCGGTCCGAAAACAAGGGTGATCGGACGGGTCAGCGCAAAGGGCGTTTCCTCAACGACATAGGACAGTGGCGCGTCGGTCGTGATGCGGAGAACTTCATCGGCGCCGGCGTATCGAACGTGGCTGGAGCCTTGCGTCCGTGACCGCGCCGGCACACCGTAATCGAAGGTTGGCCGGACGCGAATACGGACACGGGGTATGCCCGAAACGGGCTCTATCCGTCTGAAAATCTGGGCCGGATGAAACATGCGTCCGAATTGCGTAAAGCGCGGCGCAAAGTCGGTGATGCGCACGCTGGCGCCATCGGAATCGGTAAGTATGGTCGAAATGATTGCCGTGTTGCGCACATAGCCGCTTTCCGAGCGAACCTGGTTTTGCAGGACGACGTCGGTAAAGCCCTTTTCTTCCTTGCCGGCGAGCAGGCGGGAAAAAGCCGGGTTGGCGTCGAAGCGCGGGAAGCACCACCACACGATCCGCCCGTTGGTGTCGACCAGCGCCGCGATCCGTCCGTTGCCGATCAAGCCATAATCAAGTCCAGGCGCATTCACGTTGTGCACTCCTGCTGTACAAGCTGCGTAAGCCATGTGCGAACTTCGTCCGCAGTCTGAAATCCTATTACGGCCCCCGGACGCTGTTGTCCGACAGAAAGCCCAAGACCCGACCACCTCGGCAGCACTGCAAACCCTGCTTCGTCGGTCACGTCGTCGCCGATGAAAACCGGTCGGCGGCGCGCCCACGGCGCATGGGCCATGAATTCGGCGACTGCCGTGCCCTTGCTGAGATTGGCGTGCTTGATTTCGAAGACGAATTTACCGGGGATCACCGTCAGTCCCTCGGCGCTGTTGGCGCGAACGGCGGCCATGACGACATCGCGGATCACCTCCGCCGACTCTGGTGCCTGGCGATAATGGACCGCGATGGCCACGCCTTTGTCTTCGATAAGTACGCCGTGGATGTTCAACAGCGGCGCCAGCAGCCAGCGAACCGCGGTTGGCAGCAATGGCGCGCCATGCCTGATGTGCCCGCGCGGATCAATGCGAATTTCGGCGCCATGAACGCCTGCTGCCGGCAGTCGCAGGGGAGACAACAGTGTGTCCACTGCAGCTATCGATCGACCTGATACGATGGCCAATGCCCCACCCATCCGCCGATACAACGCCTCCAACGCGAAGATCAGGCTGTCCGGCGCATAAACATCGTCCGGACGCAGAGCAATGTCGATGAGAGTGCCGTCGAGATCAAGGAACAACGCGTCGGTGTCGGGATCAAAAACAATCATAGGGAGCAATCTGAAGGGCCGAGATGTGCGCGCACGCGCCCGCATGGTCACGGGCACCTCCACTGTTGGTGGAACGCAACGGCCGGGTTTGGGTTCCGCTTGCCTGCCATGTCGGCACGGCAGGTGAGATACAACTATAACCTATTGTCCAAATCTGACCAGGATGAGCGACAATCCGGACACCAGGCGCACCATCGCTTGCGGGTCTTTTCGTCAGCAATTGACTGTGGCTCGAAAAATGCGTATTCCCCGCGCATGATCAGCAAACACCAATTTCCGGTACATGTACGAGCTAGCGGCGCGCGCCGCGGCTTGTTGCTGATCGATTCCAAGGAAACCTGAATCGAGCACCACGAGCCGCCGGACAAAGTTCGGATGGCTTGGTGTGTTGGTTTTTCCCTGATCCCCCGTTCTCTGTCCGGCTGCATGGGCTCCCTCGAGGAGACGGCCATGTACGTTCCACCTGCTTTCAAGACCGACGACGACGCGGCGTGGGCTTTCGTCGCCGCGCGCGCGTTTGGAACGGTTGTCGCGACTGCCGATGGCTTGCCGTTCGCAGTGCATGCGCCGCTCCTGACGACAGACAAAGAGGGCGAACGGCGATTGGAATTCCACGTCGCGCGCGCCAATCCGATCGCCACAATGTTAGCCAACGCCAGCCGCATCCTTGTGATCGTCGCGGGGCCTGACAGCTACGTCTCGCCGGACTGGTACCGGACACCCAATCAGGTGCCGACCTGGAACTACGTCAGCGTGCATCTGTCCGGCACGGCGCAGGCGATGCCGCGTGAGCGTGCGCGCGACCATATCGAAATGCTCAGTGCGCAGTTCGAAAACCGGCTGGCGCCAAAGCGTCCGTGGACCGTGGACAAGATGCCGGCCGTCCAGATCGACAAGATGCTGACGGCGATCGTGGCCGTGGAGGTGCGCGTCGAACGCATGGAAGCGCAGTGGAAACTCAACCAGAACAAGTCACGGGCGGACCGGACCAATGTCCTGCGCATGCTGGCGTCGAGCGGTCATTGGTCGTCGCTCGCCGTTGCCGACATGATGGTCGACATGCTGGAGGAATGAGACGTCGGCAGGCTGGTTGCAACGCCAGCCTGCGACGGCACCTCATGCGTTCAACCCAGCGGCTGTTGGGCGCTCCATGTAGCACGCATCTGCGCCGTAGCTGTTCAACGTGCGGCGTAAGTCGTCGGTCATCGCATCGCGGAAGCCAAGCCGGTTCCAGAAGGCCAGTGCGTCCGCCACTGCGACCAAGGCAACAGTAGAAAAACCGGCCTGATGAGCGCTCTGCGTCACGGCATTGACGATTGTGGCCGCGGCGCCTGAGCCGCGACAAGGCCTATCGACCGCAATATCGTGGATATACCAGCAGTCGGCGTCTGCGGGCAGCGCGCTGAGGCTCTGATTGAGCGCCGGAGGCTGGCCCCTGCGCCACGGGTGGCTGACGATATAGGCGCCAATTT
>JAEZBU010000203.1 GCA_023426855.1 Pseudomonadota bacterium
CCTGGCTACGATCGCCGTCGGGATCATCGAAATTGCGGTCAAGCCGACCCATGATCCGAACATGACGAACAGCGCACCATCGACAGGTGGACTGATCGATCCTGTGGCGACTAGAAACAGGGTAGCCAGCGCTGCGGATGAGCCGACGCGGACGGCGATGGATGACCAATTGATAGTGGATGCTTCAGGCATGACATCCCTCTCCGGGTTGTGTAATTTCTGTGTAATGGGCAAAATGAGAGGCGCGTCGATCTTGGCTAAGGTTCTGTGATGTCTAGTGATTTCAACAAAACCCGTGCAGGCACTGCCATGAGCCGTTATCACGACGTCTATGCCGACTGGCAGAAAGATCCGAGCGCATTCTGGGCCGCCGCCGCCAAGGACATTTCCTGGTACAAGCTGTGGGACAAGGTGTTCGACCCCTACCAGGGAGAGTACGGCCGCTGGTTTGCTGGCGCTGAGTGCAACACGGCCTACAACTGCCTCGACCGCCATGTCGAAAAAGGCCGCGGCCAGCAGAAGGCCCTGATCTACGACAGCCCCGTCACCAATACGAAGCGCGTTTATACGTACGCCGAGCTGACGCAGGAAGTCGCGACCTTTGCCGGCGTTCTGAAGGATCTCAACATCGCCAAAGGCGACCGCGTCATCATCTATATGCCGATGGTGCCTGAGGCCGTGATCGCCATGCTGGCGTGCGCGCGGATCGGCGCCGTGCATTCGGTGGTGTTCGGAGGATTCGCCGCCAGTGAACTGGCGACCCGCATCGACGATTCCAAGCCGGTCGCCATTGTTGCAGCCTCATGTGGCGTCGAGCCGGGCCGTAACGTTGCCTACAAGCCGCTGCTCGACAAGGCGATCGAGCTCAGCAATCACAAGCCAAGAAACTGCGTGGTTCTGCAGCGCCCGATGCTGACGGCCGAGATGCAGCCTGGCCGCGACATCGATTGGGAACTGGCCGTCCGCGACGCCAAAAGCCGCGGCCGCAAGGCTGGCTGCGTCGCCGTCGCGGCCACCGATCCGCTGTATATCCTTTACACGTCCGGCACCACCGGCCAGCCGAAGGGTGTCGTGCGCGACAACGGCGGGCACATGGTGGCTCTGAAGTGGTCGATGAAAAACCACTACGGCATCGAGCCGGGCGAGGTGTTCTGGGCTGCCTCCGACGTCGGCTGGGTGGTCGGGCACTCCTATATCGTCTACGCGCCGTTGCTGCATGGCGCGGCGACGGTTCTTTACGAAGGCAAGCCGGTCGGCACCCCGGATGCTGGCGCGTACTGGCGCGTGATCTCCGAGCACAAGGTCGCCGCCATGTTCACCGCGCCGACCGCATTCCGCGCCATCAAGAAGGAAGACCCCACCGGCGCCTTGATCAAGAACTACGATCTGCGCGCCTTCCGCACGCTGTTCCTTGCCGGCGAACGCGCCGATCCTGAAACCATCAAGTGGGCGGAAGAGAAATTGCGCGTGCCGGTGATCGATCACTGGTGGCAGACGGAAACCGGCTGGGCCATCTGCGGCAACCCGGTGGGTCTCGGCACCCTGCCGGTCAAATACGGCTCGCCGACCGTACCCATGCCCGGCTACGAGCTGCACGTGCTTGACGAAAAGGGCCAGCAGGTGCCCGCGGGCCAAAACGGCACGCTCGCCATCAAGTTGCCGATGCCCCCCTCATGCCTGCCGACGTTGTGGAACAACGCCGAGCGCTTCCGCAAAAGCTATCTCGCGGAGTTCCCCGGCTATTACACCACCTCTGACGCCGGCTATCGCGACGCCGATGGCTACGTCTATGTCATGGCGCGCACCGACGACGTCATCAACGTCGCCGGTCACCGGCTATCGACCGGACAAATGGAAGAGGTGGTCGCCCAGCACAAGGACGTCGCCGAATGCGCCGTGGTCGGCGTGCATGACGATACCAAGGGGCAGCTTCCAGCCGGCTTCATCGTGTTGAATTCCGGCGTCAACAGAGACACCAAGGAGGTCGAGGCCGAGGTTGTGGCGCTGGTGCGCGACGTCATCGGTCCGGTCGCCGCGTTCAAGAATGTCATGGTGGTCAAGCGGTTGCCGAAAACCCGCTCCGGCAAGATCCTGCGCGGCACCATGCGCCAGATCGCCGATGGCGAGGCCTGGAAGGCACCGGCAACGATCGATGACCCCGCCATCATGGACGAAATCGCCGAGGTGCTGAAGCAGCGCGGCGCAATCCGGGCGACACCTCCGCCAAGCTGATTCCTGCCGCCCTGTTTCCGGCAGCAGATGAACCGAAGCGGCTTGCGAGCGTTGACTGCTCGAGAGCCGCGCGCATTTCAGCGCGCCTCGTCATCCGCTGCAACAGACAGGGAGTGGGCCACTCGTGGAATGGTTAGGGCTTGATCATCGCACCGCGCTCGTCACCGGCGGCAGTTCGGGTATTGGCCGGGCGATCGCTCTTGAACTCGGCAGATGCCATGTGGCGGTCGGCGTCAACTATCACGCCGGGCGCGAACAGGCCGAAGAGGTTGTGCGCGAAATCGCGGCGGAGGGTGGCCGCGCCATTGCCTTGCCCGGCGATGTCGCGAACGCCGCCGACTGCCGCGCCATGGTCGATCGCGTCGTAGCGCAGTTCGGACGACTGGACATCCTGATTGCCAACGCCGGCATCCAACGCGATGCCGCCTTCACCGACCTGACGCTGGATCAGTGGCAGCGCGTCATCGACGTCAACCTGACCGGACCGTTCCTGTGTGCACAGGAAGCCGTGCGCCGTTTCCGCGCGCAGGAGCCTCTGGTCGACGCCAAGTCACGCGGCAACATCATTTTCGTCAACTCGGTGCATCAGGTCATTCCATGGGCCGGGCACGTCAACTACGCGGCCTCCAAGGGCGGCCTGAAACTGCTGATGGAATCCCTGGCGCAGGAAGTCGCCGAGGAGAAAATTCGCGTCAACGCCATCGCGCCGGGCGCCATCCGCACGCCCATCAATCGCCCGGCTTGGGAACAGAAAGACGCGCTCGATGCATTGCTGAAGCTGATCCCCTACGGCCGTATCGGTGAGCCGGAGGATGTGGCGCGCGCAGCCGTTTGGCTCGCTTCCGACCAGTCCGACTATGTCGTCGGCACCACCCTGTTCATCGACGGCGCCATGACGCTGTATCCGGAATTCCGCGAAGGCGGCTGACCCCGAAAGCGATCCGAACCCCCTGGGCGTTTGCACGTTCCTTCTCAAGGAGGTGCACTTTGCTGCACGCTTTGCTTAGGAGGAAAAAGACATGAAAGTCAGAGATGCGATGCATCCCGGCGTGCAATGGGTCGAACGCGATACGCCGGTCGTCACAGTCGCGAGCATGATGCAAGAGCACGATATCGGCGCGATACCGGTCGGCCAGGACGATCGCCTCATCGGCATGGTCACGGATCGCGATATCGTCTGTCGCGGGCTAGCCCAGGGACGTGACTGTTCAGGCATGACGGTCGGCGACGTGATGTCCAAGGGCATCGTGTTTTGCCGTGATGACGAAGACCTCGAAGATGCCGTGCGCATCATGGAATCGCGGCAGATCCGCCGCCTGCCAGTGCTCAACGATCAAAAGCGGATGGTCGGAATACTGAGCCTCGGGGATATTTCCCACATGGCGCCGCGGCAGATCACCGGCGAGGTCATGCAGGCGGTGACGGCGCATCACAGCTAACGGCGGCAGGCAACGGCTCCGCGGAGACGACGGCGCATGATACGGCTGGCGTAACGTCAGGCGCGCAGCTATTGAGGCTTAGAGAAAGCGCACGAGCGCGCCCCCTGAACGTCGAGCTCAATCATGACCGCCGCAGAGCCTGAACGCGTCGCCGACCCCGCCACGCGTCCGCATCGAGGTTACCTGTTCGGATGCCTGGTCGTCGTTCTGGCTGGCTTCGTGCTTAGCCTCGGAGCCTTCACCATCCGCCTCGCGCCTGATGTCGGCCCCTGGCAATATACGATGTGGCGGGCGCTCGGCTTTATCGGCGCGATGTGTGTGATCGCCAGTCTGCGCGATCACCGTACGCCATTGGCGCAACTGGTCGAACTGCGGCCGGTCGCATGGATCGGCGCTTTCATGCTGGCGATGGCTTCGACGACCTTCATCGCGGCGATCAAAATCACGACGCTCGCCGAAACGTTCTTCCTCTGCTCACTGGCGCCGCTGATCTCCGCCGCCCTGGCACGGCCGCTGCTCGGCGAACGCATCGGTGTCGCCTCCCTGGTGGCCATCGCGATCGGGATTCTCGGCGTGACGGTAATGATTGACGGACGCCTCGACGGCGGCAATTGGGTCGGGCGGTTGCTTGCCGTGCTTTCCGCGATCGGCTTTGCAGGTTACTCCCTGGCCGCCCGTGGATCGCTGCCGCGCGATCTCAATCCGACGCTGCTCGCGTTCGGGCTGATCTCGGCCATCGTGGGATTTGCTGTGTCTCTCCTCATAGGCGAGCCTCTGCTGCCGCCCCTCTGGGACATGACCATGGCGTTCGTTCACGGTCTCGTGATCCTGTCGCTTGGCTTGGCGATCTACGCGCAAGGCTCGCGTTTCGTCAGCGCCGTCACATTGACCGTGCTGGCCCAGACGGAAGCTGTGCTCGCGCCGTTATGGGGATTTATGTTTTTTGCCGAGCGGCCATCCACAGGCGTCATTCTGGGCGGCGCGATCATCCTGACCGCAGTCGTGCTGCAGGCCTTTCTCGGCGCCCGCACGCCACGCGTGGCCTGAACACGTCTCAGCGCCATTACGCCGGGACACGTCGTATCCTACCAAATCATTGGTCGGCGCGGATCGACGTCACACGCCATTAACTGCAGCATCGAAAGGGCGGATCTGGTTACACGCCGCTAAGGGATGGCGCCGATAATGAACGGCGTAAAGTAACGGCTCGGGGCCTGTTGGGCATGGCGCGCGCACTGCGAGCGAAGCGTTCCCGCCGGCGCAATGCGAAACCAGCATTGCCTCCGGAAAGCCCGGCATTTCGCCACACCGATGATCAAGTGACTGGATACGACTTCCTGGCCACCTGGATCGGCGGCATTGTCGGCAACGATGCAAACAATGATGCGCATGCCGTCATCGATGCCGCCGACAAACCAGCCGCACAGCGGATCGCCGCGCCAATACAGGCGCCGAACGGCCAAACGCTGACTGCCGATGACGCGGCACCTGTGTGGCGGCTTGCGCGGCTTTCGCGCGCGGACATCGAGAAACTGATCGACCAATCCCCCCACGGCGCCACGCTGCCGCCAGCGGTGCGTCAGGAAATCGTCGATCGCGCCGATGGCGTACCGCTGTTTGCCACAGAACTTGCGCGCCTCTACGCAACATCAGATGCAGAGTGCAGTACCATTGACATGCTGCTGCGGCCGGGTGCCCTGAACGCGGCTCTATTTGCGCGTCTTCACGAACTCGGCCCACTCAGGCCGTTGGCGCAAGTCGCCGCCATCCTGGGCCGCGATTGCGATGTAAACCTGCTGGCGATCATCTTGCGCATGTCCTGCGCGCAGCTCATGCCTGGGTTGGCGGGTCTGCGCGCTGTCGAATTTCTTCGTGCATCGGAAGACCGAGCGACCTTTCACTTCAGCCACGGCCTGTTGCGGGATGCGGCCTACGCTTCGATCGCGATTGCACGGCGTCGTGATTTGCATCGCCAGGTCGCAGAGGCCATGGCTGAGCTGGAAGCAGACGATCATCGGTATTCGCCGGCCGTTATCGCCGAACACTTCACGGCGGCGGGCGATCCGCGGGCGGCATTCAAGTGGTGGCATAAGGCCGGCCAGCGCGCAGCAGAACTGTCGCATCCGCGCCAAGCGGTAGATCATCTACAGCGCGCGCTGGAGGCACGTGCGCGGGATCCGGATATCGGCTCGATTCCGGAAGAAGTCGAAATCCGCCGGTTGCTAGGTATGCAATATGCCATCCTGAAAGGGAATGGCGCACCCGACGTGATCGACGCGTTGCAGCGCTGTCTCGACTTATCCAACCAGCTCCCCCGCTCGCCTTCGGACTTCGACACCTTGTGGGTGCTGCATTCCTGCTATCTCGTGCGCGGCGACATTTCTCGCGCCCTGGACATTGGCGAGCGGCTGATTGCGATGGTGGACCGCGACGGCTCGGAAGAGCGGCGCATGCGGGCACATCGCATGCAGGGGCTTGCAAAGTTGCTCGCTGGCCGTCTTGACGACGCCTTCGCACATTATCACGTTGTTCTTGAGCTATACGATGAGAAACGCCATGCCGACTTGCGGTTCGAGCATGCCTCCGATCAAGGTGCGCTTGCCTATGCTCACTTGGCATGGGGCAGTGCGATCGCCAGCCGTGCCGAGGCGTCCGAGGACTATGCCAACGCAGCGCTTATGCTTGCAGGCAGACTGCAGCATCCGCACACAAGCGCCCATGTCATTTGTGTTCTCGCTGCACGGGCGCAAACACTGGGCGAAAGGCAAACTGCATCGGCTCTGGCCTTCGCAGGCAAGGCGCTCAGCGAGCGACACGGATTTCCATACTGGGTCGCATGGGCCGATTTGATCATCGGATGGGCACAATCCGGGCCGCTTCAGAACGGCATTGCGATGATCGAACGAGCAATCAAGGCATACCGCCGCACAGGCGCCGCGCAGGCCATACCTTATGCGTATCTTTTGCTTGGCGATGCGGCACTTGGAAGTCGCGCGCCGCGTCGCGCATTGCTGGCGTTTGATGAAGGCTGGACGCTCGCAAAACGCCAGGGATTGGCGCTTTATGGCTCGGAGCTTTTGCGCATGCGTGCCGTTGCACAGCAGACACTGGGCAACAGGCCCATAGAAGTGGCGGCAACGGTAGAGCAGGCTTATGCGCTTGCTCAACATCAGGGCGCTGCCACATTTGTCCAGCGCGCATCGAAACTATTAGATAAATTCCATTCTGCATCACCGGATTTGAATTTTATTGCTGCAATTTGAAAGTTCATTTCTGAATGCGGTTTGCTTGAAATGCGGGCAAGACGCCGCAAAACGCGTTATTGCGGCCACACCTTGCGGAACTCGTCATGGATTTGGGCGTCCTCCACCGAAGAGATGATTGCCCTTCCATCGCATTTAATGGAATCACTTTATGATTGAGACTGATTATTAGTCGGGGCAACGTCATCGCAGCGAGGTGCCGTGCGTGCCGCAAGGCCCGATCCATCGGCGAACCCGATTGAAGCCTTCTAAGGCTTCGGCTGAAACAAACGGCGCGAACGTGCGTTTGTTGGTCTGCGACTCTTTCGACCCCCTGCACCGACGGAAAGCCGTTCGTTCCGCCGTTCCTGATTCAGGAGCAGTCGCGAAAACTTGGTTTCACGCGTGCTTTGACCCACTTCTGCCAGAAGTGGACCGCATCCTTAGTCGCACGCTGCGATATCGCGAGGACGCGCAACTATGTTGACGCGTCGCGGCAGTTACAAAGTTTAGTTATGGTAGAGTGTGAACGACCGCAGAGAGAGCAGAAAAGATTTCTAGGAATCGGAAGCGGGCGAGTTGCCGAGAGAGCTGGCACCCCCCACTTTCAAAGGGGAGAGATGGCTCACGCTGAGCCATCTCCAGAGTGTGGCGAGATCGCGAGCGAGAATGAGCATGACCTCCGCAGACGAGATCTTCAACATCTACGCGCAGAGCTACGACAAGCAGAAGCAGCACGAGATGCCGCTGAAGCAGTACCTCGAAGGCTGTCGCGAAGATCCGATGCTGTACGCCAGCGCGGCAGAGCGCATGATGCAGGCTATCGGCGAGCCGACATTCGTCGATACCTCGAAGGATTCCCGGCTTGGCCGCATCTTCCTCAACAGGACGATGAAAGTTTATCCAGCCTTCAAAGATTTCTACGGCCTGGAAGAAACTATCGAGCGCATAGTCGGCTTTTTCCGCCATGCTGCGCAGGGATTGGAAGAGCGCAAACAGATCCTCTATCTGCTCGGTCCGGTTGGCGGCGGCAAATCCTCCCTCGCTGAGCGCCTGAAGGAGCTGATGGAGCACTGCCCCGTTTATGTGCTCAAGGCGGGCGATGAAGTCAGTCCGATTTTTGAAAGCCCGCTCGGCCTGTTCGATCCGGTGACGATGGGTGCCGCGCTCGAGGAGCGCTATGGTATACCACGGCGCAAATTGTTCGGCCGCATGTCGCCATGGGCAGTGAAGCGGCTCGACGAATTCGGCGGCGACATCTCGAAGTTCACGGTGGTGAAACTCTACCCGTCGCGGCTGCGCCAGATTTGCGTGGCAAAGACGGAACCAGGTGACGAAAACAATCAGGATATTTCGTCGCTGGTCGGCAAGGTTGATATCCGCAAACTGGAATTCCACGGCCAGAACGACGCCGACGCGTATTCCTATTCCGGCGGTCTCAATCGCACGACACAGGGCCTTCTCGAATTCGTCGAGATGTTCAAGGCGCCAATCAAGATGCTGCACCCGTTGCTGACGGCAACACAGGACGGCACATACGTTGGCACCGAGAACGTCGGCGCACTGCCTTACCAAGGCATCATCATCGCGCACTCGAACGAGAGCGAGTGGCAGAGCTTCCGTTCGAATAAAAACAATGAAGCCTTCCTCGACCGCATCTGCGTGATCCAGGTGCCCTACTGCCTGCGCGTTTCGGAAGAGCGGCGGATCTACGACAAGCTTCTGTCGCAGAGCGAGGTTTCTGGTGCACCGTGCGCTCCGGGCACGCTGGAAATGCTGGCGCAGTTTTCGGTTCTCACGCGGCTCAAAGAGCACGAGAACTCCAGCCTGTTCTCGAAAATGCGCGTCTATGATGGCGAAAGCCTGAAGGACACCGACCCGCACGCGAAGACGATTCAGGAATATCGCGACGCGGCCGGCATCAACGAGGGGATGGACGGGACATCCACGCGCTTCGCCTACAAGGTGTTGTCGGAGACGTTCAACTACGACACGCACGAAGTCGCGGCTGATCCGGTGCACCTGATGTTCGTTCTCGAACAATCCATCCGGCGCGAACAGCTCGCCGAGGAGAACGAGAATAAGTTCATCGAGTTCATCAAGGAGGAACTGGCCCCGCGATATGCCGAGTTCATCGGCAACGAGGTTCAGAAAGCCTACCTGGAATCGTATCACGATTTCGGCCAGAACCTGTTTGACCGCTACGTGGCCTACGCCGACGCCTGGATCGAAGATCAGGACTTCAAGGATCCTGACACCGGCCAACTCATGAACCGGCAGTTGCTGGATCAGGAGCTGTCAAAGATCGAAAAGCCGGCTGGAATCGCCAATCCCAAGGATTTCCGCTACGAGGTGGTGAAGTTCTCGCTGCGGGCCCGCGCCAAGAATGGCGGCAAGAATCCGAGCTGGACATCCTACGAGAAGATCCGCGAAGTCATCGAAAAGCGGATGTTCAGCCAAGTTGAGGACCTGCTGCCGGTCATCAGCTTCGGCGCCAAGAAGGATGGCGATACGGAAAAGAAACACGAAGAATTCGTGAGCCGCATGGAAGCGCGTGGTTACACGCAGCGCCAGGTCCGCCGCCTGGTGGAATGGTACATGCGGGTCAAGAAGTCGGGCTGAGGAGGTTGCGCGGGGCATGCATATTGTCGACCGCCGTCTTAATCCCAAGGCCAAAAGCCTTGGGAACCGCCAACGTTTTCTCAGACGCGCGAAGGCCGAGATCAAGGAAGCTGTGCGCGATGCGATCAAGCGGCGTAAGGTTTCCGATATCGAGGGCGGCGAAAACATCCGCATTCGGTCGAAGGGACTGCGCGAGCCGAATTTCGGTCTTGGCTCCGGCTCCGGCGAGCGCGATTTCGTATTGCCGGGAAATCGCGAATATTCGGTCGGCGACGTCATCCGCAAACCTGAGAGCGGTGCAGGCGGCAGCGGCCAGAAAGGCAGTCCGGACGGTGAAGGTGAAGATGATTTCGTCTTCAGCCTGAGCCGCGAGGAATTTCTCGATCTTTTTTTCGAAGATCTGAAACTGCCGAACCTGATCAAAGCCAAACTGAAAGATCTGCGCGCGCCCGAACCAGTCCGCGCTGGCCACACCACCGAGGGCCCGCCGGCCAAGCTCAACCGGCTGCGCACCATGCGCAACAGTCTCGCACGCCGGATTGCCTTGCGGCGTCCACGCGTCGCGGAGCTCGACGAATTGGAAGTCCAGATCGCGGCGGAGGAAGCGCGCGACACGCCGGATCAGGAGCTGATTGCGCGGCTGAAAGCCCGCCTGTCCCGGCTGTCGCACATGCGCAAGGTCGTCGCTTATATCGACCCCATCGACCTTACATATAACCGCCACGAACGGCGGCCGAAGCCGAAAACCCAGGCTGTCATGTTCTGCCTGATGGACGTGTCGGCCTCGATGACAGAGTCGCTGAAGGATCTGGCGAAGCGCTTCTTCATGCTGCTTCACCTGTTCCTGTCGCGGCACTACGCGGAAGTGGACATCGTTTTCATCCGCCACACCACGACGGCGCAGGAAGTTGACGAGGATACTTTCTTCCGCGACACCGAATCCGGCGGCACCGTGATTTCGACCGCTCTGGACGAAATGCTGAAGGTGGTGGCGGCGCGCTACCCTGTCGATGACTGGAACATTTACGCCGCGCAGGCCTCCGACGGTCACAACTTCGATGACGACATGGAGAAGTGTGTGACCATGCTGGAGCAGGACGTCCTGCCCATCTGTCAGTACTTCGCCTATATCGAGGTGATGCCCGAGGGACAGATCGCGCCCATGCAGAGCGTCGCCTGGTCCGGCTACAGCGAGGTCGCCGGTGATCGCCGACACTTCGCCATGCGCCGCGTGTCGTCGGCCGGCGAGATTTATCCGGTGTTCCGCGAACTGTTCTCCGCGTCATCGGGCGGCGAAGAAAGGGCAGCGCGATGACGGCGACCACAACGCGCGCACCCCTTTTTGACGGCGCGGAATGGGACTTCGACCTGCTCAAAAAGGGCTACGACGCCATCGAGGAAATCGGCGTCGGCGAAATGGGCCTGAACATCTACCCGAACCAGATCGAGGTGATCACGGCCGAGCAGATGCTCGACGCCTACGCCTCGATCGGCATGCCGAACATGTACCGGCACTGGTCGTTCGGAAAGCACTTCGCGCGCGAGGAAGTGCTATATCGCAAGGGTGCGCGCGCGCTCGCCTATGAGCTGGTGATCAATTCCGATCCCTGCATCAATTACGTCATGGAGGAAAACTCCATGACCATGCAGATGCTGGTGATGGCGCACGCCGCCATGGGCCACAACCACTTCTTCAAGAACAACTACTTGTTCCAGCAGTGGACCGACGCTACCGCCATTCTAGACTACCTGCGTTTTGCCAAGGAATACGTGTCGGAGTGCGAGGAGAAATACGGCGTCGAAACCGTCGAGGCTGTGGTCGACAGCGCGCACGCACTCATGCCGCAGGGGATCAGCCGTCATCCGGTGCGGCGTCAATCACGCGCCGCCGTGCACGACAAAGAGCGCAAGCGGCGCGAACACGAGGAGGCCACATATAACGAGTTGTGGCGCACCGTGCCGCGCTCACAGCTCGCAACCGAACCGGCCACGGCCGAGGCGCGCGAAGCCGCGCAGGAAAGCCAGTCGCTCGGGCTGCCGCAAGAAAACGTCCTCTATTTCCTCGAAAAGCATTCGCCGAAGCTGGACGATTGGAAGCGCGAGCTGCTGCGGATCGTGCGCATGCTCGGCCAGTATTTCTATCCGCAGCGCCAGACCAAGGTGATGAACGAAGGCTGCGCCACCTTCGTGCACTACGAGATCATGAACCGCCTCTACGATCGCGGACTGATCACCGAAGGCTCAATGCTGGAGTTCATGCATAGCCATTCGTCCGTGGTGTACCAGCCGCGCTTCGAGGACAAGCATTTCGGCGGTTTCAATCCGTATGCGCTCGGCTTCGCGATGATGCGCGACATCAAGCGGATTTCAGAGGAACCAACCTCGGAAGACCGCGACTGGTTTCCCGAGTTCGCCGGCAATGGCGACGCGCTTGGCAACCTCAAGGAAGCCTGGGCCAACTATCGCGACGACAGCTTCATCTTGCAGTACCTGTCGCCGAAGCTGATGCGCGAATTCCGCATGTTCCAGATTCACGACAACACCAGTTCGTCATTCGTGGAGGTCAAGGCCATCCATGACGAGACCGGCTATCGTCGTGTCCGTCGGATTTTGTCGGAGCAATACGATGCGGCCGGACGTGACCCCGACATCCAGATCGTCAACGCCGACTTGTCGGGTGGCCGGCGCCTGACCCTGCAGCACCGCGTCCGCCGCGGCGTGCTGCTCGACAAGGATCAGTGCGACCGAACGTTGCAGCACGTGGCACATCTGTGGGGTTACCGGGTCAAGATGATCGAGGTGGACGGCGACACCGGCAAGACGCTGAAGGAGCACGAGGCGCTACCGCTGCCTTGATCCGTCGACGGCCGATCTTGAAGGCTTCCAACTGTTAGACCTTCGGCTAAGATGACCTCCAAGCCTATGAATCAGGAGGATGTCCATGGCTGATACGATCATTTTCCCCGGGACCGTTGAATGGTCTGGAGAAAACCCCGGTATTTCACTGAAAACAGACCCGAATGGGCCATTCGTTGCGCTCGCCAGCTTCTTTCGTGTGGTGCTGTCGCCGCACGGCCGCGGACACGCGCTGGTGCTGCTGCAATCGCCCAACGACGCCAATCCGCCGGCAGACCGCGCCAACATCTGCCTCACCGACAACGAGACGATGGCGCGCTATCTGGTGAAGGATTTTGTGTCGCACTTCGGCACGTTCAAAGGCCTGCCCGGCCTTGAAGCCATGGCTTACAAACCGCTCGACACGGTCGAAGCTTCCGGCGATCCCTCCAGCAGCTACAGCGAGAGAGTCACGGGCGCGGGCCTGGATGCCAAACTGACCTGGAGCGGACTTGGCAAGCCGTTCTGCTTCGCGCTGCCGCCGAGCCAGTCGGCAACGGGCAAGCATGCCATGCCGAGCCTGTTCGTCGGCTGCGACGACGCCACGATCACCGTGAACGGCAAAACGCTGCCCGGCAAGCCGATCCCGCGCGTCATGGCCGGCAACAGCATCACAACGGCGATGCTGGCATTCTCGGAAACCTGGATCCGCGAATAATACCCACACCAAAGGTCCACGCCGCATGGCGTGGACCTCGTCGACCTGCCGTTTTTTGCATTTCCGATAGTCTCATATAGGGCGGACACGTCGAAACTGATTGACGCGATCTCATTCCCGCGCGAGCTTTAGCCGTAGCGCAGCAGGGTGAGGTCAGTAGCCGCCATGACGCTCTATCACTTCAAGAACTTTTCGCTGCTCGATCCTGAGCAGGACGATCTGATCGATGGATGCGAGTTGCTCATCGAGGGCGACAAGATCCGCGAAGTCTCCGACAAGCCGATCAAAAGCGCGGACGCCAACGTCATCGATTGCGGCAAACGCACGCTTATGCCCGGCCTCATCGACAGCCACGTGCACGTCTTTCTCAGCGAAGTTTTCATTCGCCGTCTTGAGGATGTGCCGCTGACGCTGATGACGGCGCGCGCCGCGCGGCTGATGGAGGGCATGCTGAACCGCGGCTTCACCAGTGTCCGCGACACCGGCGGTGCTGACTGGGGCATCAAGAGCGCCGTCGATCAAGGTTTCCTGCCCGGCCCGCGCCTGTTCATTGCCGGCAAGGCGATCGGCCCGACCGGCGGCCATAGCGATGGCCGTCGCCGCACCGATCCCGGCACGCGATGCCATTGCTGCAATGCGCTGGTGTTCACCATGGGCATCGCCGACGGCATTGCGGGCGTACGCCGCGCCGTACGCGAGGAAATGCGCCAGGGCTGCGACCAGATCAAGATCATGATGTCCGGCGGTGTCGCCTCGCCGTATGATCCGCTGGATAGCCTTCAGTTCTCGCTGGACGAGGTGAAAGCCGCGGTCGAGGAAGCGCACGCGTTTGGCCGCTATGTCTGCGCCCATGCTTACACGCCCGAAGCCATCACGCGCGCTGCCAACGCCGGCGTCCGCACCATCGAGCATGGCAACCTCATCGACGAGCCGGCCGCCAAGCTGATGGCCGAAAATGGCATGTTCCTGATCGCCAATCTCGTCGCCTACTATGCCATGAAGGAACGCGCGGCCGAGTTCGGCATGACCGCCGAAATGCTGGAAAAGAACGATCTCGTGATCGACGGCGCGCTCAAGTCGCTGGAAATCTGCAAGCGGGCGGGTGTGCCGGTGGCTTACGGCAGCGATCTCCTCGGCCAGCTTCAGGTGGACCAAAGCCGCGAATTCGCGCTGCGCCGCGAGGTCGTGTCACCACGCGAAATCATCCGTTCGGCAACCACGATCGGTGCGCAGGTGCTGCGACAGGAAGGCAAGCTCGGCTGCGTGAAGGCCGGCGCCTTTGCGGATTTGCTCGTGGTGGACGGAAATCCGCTGAAAGACCTGTCGCTGATGGAAGGTCAGGGCAAGCACCTGTCCGTCATCATGAAAGGTG
>JAEZBU010000212.1 GCA_023426855.1 Pseudomonadota bacterium
GCCTTCTCGCCGATCATGATGGTCGGCGCGTTGGTGTTGCCCGACGTCATGGTCGGCATGATCGACGCATCGACCACGCGCAGTCCGCTGACGCCATGCACACGCAGCCGTTCGTCGACCACCGCCATCGGATCGCCGCCCATCTTGCAGGTGCCGCAGGGGTGGAAGATCGTCGTGCCCTTGGCTTTCGCGAACGTCAGGAAATCGTCATCGGTCTGGAAGTCCGGCCCAGGAATGTATTCACGCACGATGTGCTGGGCGAACGGAGGCTGCTTGGCGATCCTGCGCGCCAGTTGCAGGCCATCGACCAGCACCCGCCGGTCATTCTCGACCGCGAGGTAATTCGAGATGATGCGCGGTGCCACCACCGGATCGGGCGAGGTGATCGAGATCGTGCCGCGGCTGTCCGGCCGCAACTGACATACGGATGCCGTCACGCCCGAGAAGCGATGCAGCCCCTGCCCCGGGCCTTCCGCCGACAGCGGCAGGAAGTGGAACTGGATGTCCGGCGCGTCGAGTTCCGGCCGCGACTTGGCGAACACGCCGACGACACCCGCGCCGATGGTCAAAATGCCGGTGCGCGAGAACATGTATTGCAGGCCGGTCTGGAACTGTTTCACCCGGCTGTGCCAGACGTCATTCAGGCTGCCTGCGAGATCGCACTCGTAAACGAAGCGTGCCTGGAAATGATCCTGCAGGTTCTCGCCAACGCCCGGCAGGTCGTGACGGACTTCGACATCTGCCGATTGCAGCACGGCGCCCGGACCGATGCCTGAGACCTGGAGCAATTGCGGGCTGCCGATCGCGCCAGCCGACACGATGACCTCACGTCGCGCCTCGACGGTCACCGTATCGCCGCCACGTCGAAACACGATTCCGGTGGCGCGCTTGCCCTCGAGCGTGATCCGCTGCACAGCCGCGTCGGTAAGGATCGAAAGATTGACGCGTGAGCGCACCGGATTGAGATAGCCCACAGCCGTCGAGCAACGGCGACCATTGCGGGTGGTGAGCTGATAATAACCGACGCCCTCCTGCTCCCTGCCGTTGAAGTCCGTGGTGTGCGGGATTCCCGCCGCCACGCAGGACGCGATGTAGGCCTCGCAGACTGGGTTATCCATATGGACGTCGGACACACCCTGCGGCCCGCCCGCGCCGTGATAGTCGTCGGCGCCGCGTTCCTGGTCTTCCGCCCGTTTGAAGTAGGGCAGCACATCCTGATACGACCAGCCGGTGTTACCGAGCTGCCGCCAGATGTCGAAATCCATGGCCTGCCCACGGACATACAGCAGGCCGTTGACCGCACTGGTTCCGCCCAGCACCCGGCCGCGCGGCCAAGGCACGATGCGATCACCGAGGAAAGGTTCCGGCCCCGACCCGAACTGCCAGGTGACGCTCGGGTTGAACATGGTGCGGAAATAGCCCGCCGGGATATGCAGCCACGGATTGAGATCGCGGCTCCCGGCCTCGACCAGCGCCACCGTGACGCTCGGGTCCTCACTCAGGCGATTGGCCAACACGCAGCCGGCTGAACCGGCACCGATGATCACGTAGTCGAAAGACAACGATTGGGCTGCCATGCCCCATGCTCCCCGTCTGCAAAACCGACGAACGTGCGCGTGTCAGGCTTTCTTCTGACGAAATGCCCGATAAACCTCGATGACTTGGCTGTCATCCTTGCTGCCGAGACCGGCAGCAGAGGCGGCCAGATAGAGCTGATGCGCAGCGGCTGCCAGCGGCAGGCCGATCTTGGCGCTGCGGCCAGCATCGAGCACGATGCCGAGGTCCTTCACGAAAATGTCGAGCGCGCTGGCGACCTGGCCGTCATCCTTGACGATGCGCGGGCCGCGATGCTGCAGCATCCAGCTTGTTGCCGCCGAGCCGGACAGGATTTCTAAAGCCAGCGCAGGATCGATGCCTTCGCGCTCGGCCAGCGCAAGACCTTCGGCCGCCACTGCGATATGCAGGCCGCAGAGGAGCTGGTTGACGGTCTTCATGGCAGCGCCCTGCCCGGGCTTCTCGCCGAGGTGATAGAGCTTCGATCCCATCGTCTCCAGGATCGGCTTGGCCTTCTCGAACACCGGATTTTTCGCCGCCGCCATGATGGTCAGCGTGCCGCCCGTGGCACCGGGGATACCACCGGAAACTGGGGCGTCGACAAAACTGCGGCCGGTCGCTTCGACGCGGCGGGCGATTTCAGCGACGCGCGAGGACGAACAGGTCGCGGTTAGGATGACGGTGGCTTCGGGCGCCAGCACATCCAGGGCGCCGTCGGTAAACAGAACGGTCTCGGCCTGATCGGCGTTGACGACCATGAGCACAAGCGTCCCGGCTCCAGTCGCGGCTTCCCGCGCCGACCCCGCGCCGTGACCGCCGACGGCCGCCAGCTTGGAGATGGCCTCGGGGCGGATGTCATAGCCGACGACCCGAAGCTGTTTCTTGACCAGGTTCTCCGCCATTGGCAGGCCCATGGCCCCCAGGCCGACAAAAGCGACGCTCTCCGACATTCCATCCCCTTCCACGTTTGTTTTTTAGTGCCTGGCAAGTCGAGCCTGCCAGCGTCACGATCCTATAGCAGCTCAGGCTCCGGCCAGCATATATGGCCGCAAGCATAGCGCGCTCAGCGATCATGTGTGGCGTGTATTTGCGACGGCGCTCGCTGCCTCGACCATGATCGAAGAACGAGCGCCGGCAAGCTCTGCAGGAAGCTAGATCGCAGCTTCCGTCTCAGCGTCGAAGAAATGCATCCGCTCAGGATTGACGCTCAAGCTCATCTTTTCATTGATCTTCGTTCTCAGTGTCGGCTCGACGGATGCGACCATGGTGCCGCCACCGACCGAAACGTCGAGAAGGATCTCCGATCCGAGCTGCTCGATGACCTCGATCACCGACTCGAACACGTACTCGGAGGGATCGGAGGAATTGGCCACCCGCAGGTTCTCCGGACGTACGCCGAAGAACACTTTCTGGCCGACATACTTGCGCAGGCCTTCAACATTCCGGCCCGGCACCTTGATGCGCATGCCGGAGTTCTGCACCCACAGCTCGCCGTTGGCTTCGGTGACTTCCACCGTGGCGAAGTTCATCGACGGCGAGCCGATGAAGCCGGCAACGAACTTGTTTGCCGGGGCGTTGTAAAGCTCAAGCGGCTCACCAACCTGCTGGACCCAGCCGTCCTTCATCACAACGACGCGGTCGCCGAGCGTCATCGCCTCGACCTGATCGTGCGTGACGTAGATGGCGGTGGTGCCGAGGCGCTCGTGCAGCTTCTTCAGTTCGACGCGCATCTGGACGCGAAGCTTGGCGTCGAGGTTGGAGAGTGGCTCGTCGAACAGAAACACTTGCGGATCGCGCACGATTGCGCGACCCAGCGCAACGCGCTGACGCTGACCGCCGGACAACTGGCGAGGCTTGCGCTGCAGAAGGTGATCGATGGCCAGAATATCGGCAGCCCGTTTAACGCGGCTCTCGATCTCGGACTTCTCGAACTTCCGCATCTTGAGGCCGAACGCCATGTTATCGAACACGTTCATGTGCGGATAAAGCGCGTAGCTCTGGAACACCATGGCGATGTCCCGATCCATCGGCGGCAGGTCGTTGACGACCTGATCGCCGATCAGCACGTTGCCCGAGGAGATCGCCTCCAGACCGGCCACCATGCGCAATGTTGTTGTCTTTCCGCAGCCCGACGGCCCGACAAAGACCATGAATTCCTTGTCGCGGATATTCAAGTTCACGTCTTTTACAGCATGTACACTGTCGTAGAACTTGTTGACTTGCTTCAGAACAACTTGCGCCATTTCATTCCCAATTCAGTTAGGCCAAAACCCCAGGCCGTGCCGGAACACAAGACCTTACCCTTTCACGGAACCCGTTAATCCCGAGACGTAATGCTCGACAAAGAACGAATAGACAAGCGCGACAGGGATAGAACCCAGCAACGCACCGGCCATCAAAGGCCCCCAGAAGAACACATCGCCACGGATGAGTTCAGAGACCACACCCACTGGCACAGTCTTCTGCTCAGGTGATGACAAGAACACCAAAGCATAGATGAACTCGTTCCACGACAAGGTGAACGCAAAGATCCCGGCGGACAATATCCCTGGAACAGCCACCGGCACAATGATGTAAAGCATGGCCTGCCAGCGTGACGCGCCATCGATGCGGGCGCATTCTTCAAGTTCCTTTGGGATGGCCTTGAAGTAACCCATCATGAGCCACGTACAAAACGGGATCAGGAACGTCGGATAGGTCAGGATCAACGACCACGGGGTATCGCCGAGGCGATAGTTGCGGATGATCTCCGACAACGGGATGAACAGTAACGTCTGCGGGACCAGGTAGGTAATGAAGATGCCGGTGCCCAACGTGCCGGCAAACCGGAAGTTTAGCCTCGAAAGAGCATAACCAGCGAACACACCGCAGATCAGCGAGATGATCGTCGAGGCGAGGGCAATGAACATCGTGTTCATGAGCCATGTCGTGAACATGGTCTCCGTGAACAGGTACTTGATGTGATCGAGCGTCGGATACCACGTCCAGAACGGGTTGTAGTTGGTCGCATTCCAGGGCCGGTAGAGCTCACCGTCCGGCCGGAAGGTGGTGATCATCATCCAGTAGAATGGAAACAGAAGCACCACAATGAACAGAAACAGCGGAATCCTGAAGTAGACCCAGCGTCTCCAGATTGCACCTTCGATCATGGCTCACCGGGTCTCCACTCGACGGATGTACAGGAGCTGGACGATCACGATCAGGAACAGGATCGGGAACATCGCCAGCGATACGGCCGCACCTTGGCTCAAGAGACCCGTGCCGACGCCGAGCTGATAGGCGTAAGTCGCGAACAGATGCGTGGCGTTGGCTGGCCCGCCGCCGGTCATCACGTAGACGATCTGGAAGTCCGCGAACGTTTGAATAACCGAGAACAGCACGACGACCATCGTCACCGGCAGCAGGAGTGGCCAGGTGATGTACCAGAACCGCTGCATGGGCTTTGCGCCGTCGATGGCAGCCGCCTCATTGAGATCAGGATTGATCGTCTGAAGCCCCGCCAACAGGCTGATCGCGAAAAACGGCACACCGCGCCAGATGTTGACGATGATGATCGACAGCATGGCCAGATCGCCATCGCCCAGCCAATTGATCGGCCGGTTGATGATCGAGAGTTGGAACATCAGCCAGTTCAGCACGCTGAACGTGGGATCAAACATCCACTTCCAGGCGAACGTCGAAAGCACCGTCGGGATAATGAACGGCAGCAGGATGAACGCGCGGATGTAGGCTTTGCCTTTGAAGCTGCGATTGAGCAGCAGAGCCAGCCAAAGGCCGAGCGCGAGTTTGAAGACCGTCGTTACCGCAGTGTACCAAACGGTATTCCAGACGACGTGATAAAAAATCGGATCACCCGCCAGGCGATAGAAATTCTGCAGCCCGACAAACTCGCCCGGAACACCGACACGCGCGCTCGTTACGGACAAAACAATACCGCGGTAAAACGGATAGGCGATGAACAACGCAAGCAGGATCATGGTGGGCAGTAGCAGCGCCATCGCCAGCCGTCGTTCGTCTTCGAAAGGACGCCATCGCTGCTGAGGTGGTTTAGAGGGCATTCCGGCCCGCTGCTCGACGGTAGAAACGGCCATAACTTGGAATTCTCCTGACAGTCAGTGCCTGCGCGGATGACGACCATTGCAATGGTTCGGCATCTTGCCCCGGCTGCTCGATCAAACGCCGCGGAAAATCGCGGTAGTTTCGCTTGGGGCAATTCAGACAAAATCCTCCCGCGTCCGGAAAATTGATATTTCCGGCTCTTGCTTTTCAGATAGGAGAAACGGTGGATCGCGAACGACCCACCGGCCATTAGCAGGTGATCACGCCCCGTAGATCTTTTTGAGCTCGGCTTCGCACTGCCGTATTGCCTCTTCCGGGGCCATGCCTTTGACGGCGTTGGCATACATGTTCGTGATCAGATACTTTGAAAGGACCTCTGCCGCCTTCTGATTGGGCGGCCCGGCATGCCCCACGGCCAAGCCCAGCTTTCCGGAAAGCGAAAACGGCTTCATGACCGGATCCTCGCTCCACATCTTGTGGGTTTCCCAGGACAAGGTGCCCGGCGTGTAGAAGCCCTTGGCGGTCGTGAACCACTGTTCGAAATTCTCGCTTTTGAGAATAAACCGCAGGAGATCCTTCGCCGCTTTTTGATTTTTCGAGTACGTCGGAATGACGTGCGACTGATACAGGTGCAGACCGAATTGTCCCTTCGGACCCGCCGGCAATGGCGCATGCAGGATGTCATCCTTCATCGGCTTGCCATCGGCAGTGCGATATTGTTCCGGTTTGCGCAGGGACTCGATGTAAATCGATGCGCCATTCAGGCTTGAGCTGATCGTACCAGCCAGGAACGCCCGATTGTTATTGGCGTCATCCCAGGCAAGGCCACCTTCGTCGAAGCCATCCTTCCACGCCGAGACCATCCACTTCACGGACTCGAGCGTTTCGGGAGAATTCAACACCACTTTGCCGGATTCATCGACCTCTTTGCCGCCGTAGGACCAAAGCAGCGGATAGGCGAATGTCGGCGGGTCACCGAACGACTGGCCGAGCGATTGCCCGATTGGCATACCCTTGGCCTTGAGCTTTTTTCCGGCGTCGCGCAATTCATCCCAGGTCTTTGGATACTCGTTGTATCCGACCTCCGCGAACAGTGATTTGCGATAGGCATTCATGGCGCCGATGAACGCCATCGGCACAGCCATCCACTTGTCGCCGAGACTGCAGTTTCCTTTGGAGACACTATAGAAACCACCCTGAGCTTTGCCCTGTTCTTCAGCCACGTCCGAAACATCAACGAGGCTGTTCTGGTACAGGTGGGGGTGATTATTGAACAGCATGATCACATCAGGACCGGCGCCTGACTGAATGGCAGACGTAATACGCGGCTGCAGATCGTTGCCGTTGACGGTTTCGAAGTTCACCTTGATGCCGAGCGCTTTCTCCGCCTCGACGAACAGCTTCTGACGGAGCAACTGGTCACACGCCGGCACGAAATCGTTCCAGCGCAACCAATGAACAGTGGTGGTTTGCGCATAGGCCGGCGCCTTACCCGACGCCAGGATCGCGGCCATGCCGCCTGTCTTCGCAGCGACAGCGCCAGCACCCGACAATTTCAGAAAATTGCGACGATGAATCCTCGCCATTCAGAAATCCTCCCATGGATTTTGGATCGCACGCTTTTTCGGTGCGCATTTTTATGAGCATCTTGCGTGCCCATATGACGTATACATCAAGTCAAGATCGAATGACAAACACTCTCGCTTGCACGAAGCAGAAAGTCGCCATTTTCAGACTAAAGTCATGAGGTTTATCGCGGTGCAAAATTATATTCAAAAATCAAAATATCTGCAGATTAAAATAAAACACATACTCATAAAATGAGCTGATAGATCCGAAGCTTTCGCAATGTCTTTGAGAGCCTAATCGCAATAAAAAAGGAGAACTGAAACATGTTCAGCTCTCCTGGATCACCCGCCAGCTTCCGTTTCGGAAGTTGCCTTTATGCCGTTACGATCTCGGCCTTTTCCAGTACCGCATGCAGCAGAACATCCGCGCCGGCAGAAGCCCACTCCGGCGTCATGTTTTCGGCTTCGTTATGCGAAATGCCATCAACGCACGGCGTGAAGATCATCGACGTCGGGCAGACGCGAGCCAGATAAACAGCATCATGCCCGGCACCCGATGTGATATCGCGTGACGTATAGCCCAGACGCGCGATCGCGTTGCGGACCGCCTGGATGCACGAGGCCTCGAACGGCTGCGGCGGGAAATTCGCGACCATCTCCACCTCGTAGCGCAGCCCCGCACCGGTCGCGATCTCCTCAAGACCCTTGCGCAATGCAGCGTCCATGGAATCCAGCTTCGCGCCATCCGGATGACGGAAATCCACCGTCACGAACACCCGGCCGGGAATGACATTGCGGGAATTGGGATGCACCTGAACCATGCCCACTGTCGCGCAGGCCGCGGGATCGTGATCGTGGCCGATTTTGTTGACCAGTTCGACCACGCGCGCCGCGCCGACAAGCGCATCTTTACGCCGCTTCATCGGCGTCGGCCCGGCATGACTTTCAACGCCGGTCAGCGTGATCTCATACCACTTCTGCCCATTCGCGGCGGTAACGACGCCAATGTCGATGCCCTCTTCCTCCAGGATCGGCCCCTGCTCGATGTGTAGTTCGAAGAACGCGTGAATGGGACGACCGCCGACCGGTTCGGCACCGGCAAAACCGATCCTGTCGAGCTCCGCGCCGATCGCCTTGCCATCGACGTCGCGAATGTCGAGTGCATCTTCCAGCTTGAGCACGCCCGCGAAAACGCCTGAAGCGGTCATCGCAGGCGCAAACCGCGAGCCTTCCTCATTGGTCCAGCTGACGATTTCGATCGGGTGCCTGGTCTTGATGTCGAGATCGTTGAGCGACCGCAGCACTTCGAGTGCCGCCATCACACCCAAGGCGCCGTCGAACTTGCCGCCGGTCGGCTGCGTATCGAGATGGCTGCCGAGCATCACCGGCGGCAGGCTGTCATCACTGCCGGCACGACGGGCGAAGATGGACCCCATACGGTCAACCTTGATGCTGCAGCCGGCATCCTTGCACCACGCGATGAACAGGTCGCGGCTCTGCCGGTCAAGGTCGGTCAATGTCAGCCGATTGACGCCCCCGGCCGGCGTCGCGCCGATCTTGGCCATCTCCATCAGGCTGTCCCACAGCCGTGCGCCATTCACTTTGGTATTACTTTCGGCCGGCATACCCATCCCCTTGTTGTTGCTGTGCGGCTCGTGATGTATCGAGCCTCTATTGTGTGAGAACCGGACACCGGGGGCAATGACTGTTCAAACCGACCTCGTTCTGCGGCTGGAAGAAGCCGCCGAACGCCACGAGACGCCATGCGGCGCGGGCGACCTGATCTGGCGCCGATGGGGCGCCGGCAAGCCGGTCGTGCTCTGCCATGGCGGCTCCGGCTCCTGGACGCACTGGATCCGGACGATCCCGGTGCTGCAGCAAACCTGTTCAGTCTGGGTGCCCGACCTACCCGGCCTCGGTGACAGCGCCATGCCACCGCCCCCGCTGACGCCTGCCAGCAGCGGCGCGGTTCTGGCCGAGGGTATCCGCACGCTGTTCACCACAGAGCAGCCGCATCTCGTCGGTTTTTCATTCGGCGCCCACGTCGCGACTTTGGCGGCGGCCGAGCTGGGTCACCACCTCACCGATCTGACGCTGATCGGTGCGGCCTCTCTCGGCCTACCCACGCCGCACTTCAAGTTTCCGAAAGAACGCTCGACCATGACAGAGGCCGAGCGACGCGCGGTTCACCGAGAAACGCTGTCGATGCTGATGTTCGCCGATCCGGCCAATATCGATGATCTCGCGATCGAGCTGCAGGCTGCGAACATTCGCAACGCGCGCTTCAGATCGCGTGATTTCGCCAGCAGCGATACGATCAAAACCACGCTCGCCGACGTTCCGGTGCCGCTGAAGGCCATTTGGGGCGAACGAGATGTGATTGCGAAGCCGTCGCCCGAACGCTCGTTCGAGGTGCTGCGGCTGCATCATCCGGAGCTTGTTGCCCGCACCATTCCTGGTGCGGGTCATTGGGTGATGTATGAGGCGGCCGATGCCTTCAATGCCGCCCTGATAGAGCTACTTGAGCTCGCTGAGTAGCGGCGGCGTCAAACCACGGTGACGTCGAGGTCGGCCACGCCCTCGACGTGCCCCGTCAGGCGATCGCCCTTCTTCACCGCGCCGACGCCGGCCGGGGTTCCGGTCAGGATCAAGTCGCCCGCCTTCAGCTCCCACAGGCTGGACAGGTATTCGATCTGGCTCGGGATATCCCAGATCATCTGCGAGATATCGCCGGTCTGGCGACGCTCGCCGTTGAGATCAAGCCAGATCGCGCCCTTGGTCGGGTGCCCGATCTTCTCAGCCGGAACCAACGGTGTGCACGGCGCCGAGTTCTCGAACGCCTTACCGATTTCCCACGGACGACCCATCTTCTTGGCAACGCCCTGCAGATCGCGCCGCGTCATATCCAGCGCCACGCCGTAGCCGTAGACATGGCCCATCGCCTGATCGCGCGGGATGTTAACTCCGCCGGATTTCAGCGCTACCACCATCTCGATTTCCCAATGCACGTCGTTGGACGCCGGGGGATAAGGAAACTTACCGTCGGTCACTAGCGAGTCCGGCGTTTTCATGAAGAAAAACGGCGGCTCCTTGTCCGGATCGCGGCCCATCTCGCGCGCGTGCTCGGCGTAGTTACGGCCAACGCAATAGATGCGGTGCACGGGGAAAAGCTTGTCCGATCCCTGGATCGGAAGCGTGGGCACGGGCGACGGCTCGAACAGGTAAGTCATTTAGGCGGTCCTCAGGGCGTTTTCATCGCATTCAGGCGGACGATTAGCAGATCGGTCGGCAAGCGGCCAGTGCGGCGCGCAAACGGTTCGGCGTGGATCTTGTTGCATATCCAGCCGTTCTCCGACCACCCGGGGCCGTACGCTCGATGCGTCGCGTGACATCGGCCCGCCTCGCGAAGCCAGATGGAGAGCGCTCATGTTTCTCAGGATCGACCGGCTGCAAGTCGAAATGCCCCTGCCGAAGGAACCAGATCCTGAAGCCGCTGCCTGCGTGAATGAATTGATGGGCGGCCGTTTCGGCGAGATGACGACCCTGAATACCTACATGTACCAGAGCTTCAATTTCCGGAATCGTGACAAGCTGCGGCCGTTCTATGCGCTGATCGCCAACATCGCGACTGAGGAACTCGGTCACATCGAGCTGGTCGGCGCGGCGGTCAACGGCTTGCTCTACGGCGCCGACGGCAAGGGCAAGATTTCATCGGGTGACGCCCCGTTCGAGAGCATGTTCAAGGATGCAGGCACCGGCGCCAACTATCACATCAATGGCCCGCACGGCATCATGGCCATGAACGCGCTCGGCCAGCCTTGGCGCGGCGACTACGTTTTCAACTCGGGCAATCTGGTGCTCGACCTGCTGCACAACTTCTTCCTGGAATGCGGCGCCCGCACGGTGAAGCTGCGTGTCTACGAGATGAGCAAGAATCCCGCCGCGCGGCACATGCTCGGATATCTGTTTACACGTGGCGGCGTACACGCCCACGCCTATGCGTTGGCGCTGGAAAAGCTGTCAGGCGTCGACATGAAGAAGATGCTCCCCATCCCGCGTATCAAGGACAGCGACATTCCTGAAACCAAAACGTTCCTGGCGGAAGGGAGCCATCGCCGCCTGTATCGCTTCAGTCCCGACGATTATCGCGAGATTGCCGGTATCTGGAAAGGCGAGGCGCTCGACGGCTCGGGACCGCTGGAAGTCGTCGACGGGCCGCCGCAAGGTGGACCGCAATATCAGATGGAAGGTGTCTCGGAAGCGTTCATTCCTGAGTATCATCCCGAGGAAATCCTCGAAATCGCACAGAAGCTTTATACGAAAGCCAGCGGCAGCAAATCGAGCAGCAAGAAGCACTGAAGTCCGCCACGCGCACCTCAGCTGCTCCGGCATGAAACAGCGGATCGACCACTTAGGAATGGATTGATCCGCTGTCTGATTCATCGCATCCTTCCTTGTGTAACGGAGCCACGCGCAAAGGTCTCCGAACCCATGGGAGAGAAACGATGATGATGCGGACTAGCCTCTTCGCCGCCGCTCTAGCCCTTGCCTGCACGAGTGCCGCCGCTCAAGACTTGACCTCACGCTGGGGCAAAGACGATCAGGCAGGCGCCTCCAATCTCATGACGCCAAAGAAGGTCATGGAGGCGATGAAATATATGAAAACAGGAAACGTCATCGCACTCGGCCGCACCTATGAACCCACGATGCCACTGTTCGGCTCGCGTGCCTTCGCGCTGCGCGGGACCGGCGGCTTCGCCGGCGGCCCGTTCGGCGACAATAAGGTGGTTTGGATGGATGACTTCCTCGCCACGGAAATCGGGCAGGTCGGCACGCAGTTCGACGGTCTCGGTCACATCGGCATCGGTGGTCGCGACGTGTTTTACAACGGTGTGACCAAGGAAGAACTATTCGGCCCGACAGGCCTCAACAAACTCGGCATCGAACACGTAAAACCATTCTTCACCAAAGGTGTCTTGATCGACATAGTCGCGCTCAAAGGCGCACCGATGGACAAGGGCCAGGAGATCACCGTTGCCGATGTCGAGGCGGCATTGGCCAAACAGGGTTTGAGCGCGGACTCGATCGGCGAAGGCGATGTCGTGCTATTCCACACCGGCTGGTCGCGGCACTGGGGCACCAATAACGCCGAGTTCAATT
>JAEZBU010000258.1 GCA_023426855.1 Pseudomonadota bacterium
GGCTCGACGCTGTACAAGCCGGGCAAAAGCGCCGACGCTGTGCGCCAGGATGCAAAAACGCTGGTTGCGGCCTGCGCCGCCGCGCGCTGAGGATAGGGGAAGCCATGCCGGAAGCATTTCTCGTCGCTGGGGTGAGAACTCCGATCGGACGGTTCGGCGGCAGCCTTGCGAGCATCCGGCCCGATGATCTCGCCGCGCATGTGGTGCGCGCGCTGATGCAGCGGCTGCCGTCGTTGCCGCCGGATGCCATCGACGATGTCGTGATGGGCTGCGCCAACCAGGCCGGTGAGGACAACCGCAACGTCGCGCGTATGGCGGGATTGCTGGCGGGGCTTCCGGTTTCAGTGCCGGGAACGACCCTCAACCGGTTGTGTGGTTCCGGGCTTGATGCAGTGGGCCAGGCGGCCCGCTCCATCCGCGCCGGAGAGGCCGAGGTGATCATCGCTGGCGGCGTCGAGAGCATGTCGCGTGCGCCGTTCGTGATGCCGAAGGCCACCGAAGCCTTTTCGCGGCAGGCCGAGATCCACGACACCACCATCGGCTGGCGGTTCGTCAATCCGCTGATGAAGAAGCTGCACGGCGTCGACTCCATGCCGGAGACGGCGGAGAGCGTGGCGGCGGACTTCCAGATTTCCCGCGCCGATCAGGATGCCTTCGCAGCCCGCTCGCAGGCACGGGCGGCAGCGGCGCAGAAGAATGGACGGCTCGCCAAAGAAATCGTCGCGGTCAGCATTCCGCAGCGCAAGGCCGATCCCATCATCGTCGATCGTGACGAACATCCGCGTGAAACCAGCGTAGAGCGCCTAGCCAGGTTGCCGACGCCCTTCCGTGAGGGCGGCACGGTTACGGCTGGCAATGCCTCAGGCGTCAATGACGGTGCGGCCGCGTTGCTGGTGGCATCGGAGGCGGCGGTTGCGCGCTATGGTTTGACACCGCTGGCGCGTGTTCTGGGTTCGGCCAGCGCAGGCGTCGAGCCTCGTATCATGGGTATCGGTCCGGTGCCGGCCTCGCGCAAGCTGATGCAACGCCTCGGCCTTTCCATCGGGGATTTCGACGTCATCGAGTTGAACGAGGCGTTCGCAGCCCAGGCCCTTGCCGTCATGCGCCAGCTCGGGCTGCCGGACGATGCCGCACACGTCAATCCGAACGGCGGCGCCATCGCGCTCGGCCATCCGCTCGGGATGTCGGGGGCGCGCCTTGCGCTGACGGCCGCGCTGGAACTGAAGGAACGCAACGCGCGCCGTGCGTTGTGCAGCATGTGCATCGGTGTGGGCCAAGGCATATCGCTGGCCATGGAGGCAGTCTGAGCCGAGGAGGCGGCGGTGCTTATCGGGCATCTGGCGCTGATCACCAGCGCGGTGTTTGCTGGAGCGGCGGTGTATATTTCGATTGCCGAGCATCCGGTGCGCCTGACGCTCGACGACCGCGCGTTGCTCGAGCAATGGAAGCTGAGCTACCGGCGCGGTTTCATGATGCAGGCGAGCCTCGCCATTCTGGGCTCGGTGCTCGGGGTGGCCGCCTACATTCTCTACCATGATGCGCGCTGGCTGGTCGGCGCCATCCTGCTGTTCGCCAACTGGCCGTTCACGCTGATCTTCATCATGCCCACCAACAATGCGCTGATGGCGACTTCGACCGATGCGGCCGGCGCGGAAAGCCGCCGCCTGCTGGAACGCTGGGGCGGCCTGCATGCCTTTCGCGGCGTTCTCGGCGTGATGGCGACGCTGATGTTCCTCTGGGCGCTGAACTGAGGGATCGCGACGCCGTCTTCGCGCGTTGTGTTCAGCAAGGGCTCGCATCGCCGGCTGTCGCCGGGACGACCCTGCAGGCAACACGTGAAGGAGCCGCCATGGCTTTTGAAGATGTCCAGGCCGAGCTTGGTCTTCTGCTGACGCAAATGCAGAATGAGACAGGTCCCGAGGATCGGCACGAGCTGTATCTCGTGGTCCTGCGCAAATTGAATGAACTCAAGGCTTATGGCATGCCGCTGCCGCAGGATCTGGTGGACCTGGAAAACGCGCTGGAAGCTGAGTTCAGGGCCGAGGAGCAGGGCGAGGAGGCGACTTGACCGGTCAGCCCCGCGCGCCCACGTTGGCGTAACGACAGCCAGCGACCGGAGCTTTTCCATGCAACGCGTGCAGACCCAGGGGGTGCATCACATTACCCTGGTCGGAGCGGACCGCCAGACGTCGATTGATTTCTGGGAGGGCGTGCTCGGCATGCCGTTCGTATTCGAGCAGCCGAACCTCGATGCGCCTGAGCAGAACCACCTGTATTTCGATCCGGGCGATGGGCGCCTGATCACGATTTTTACCAGCGAGTCCTGGAAGCCGGATCCGTCTCCCAATCCGACCAACGTCGGCAACGTGCATCATCTGGCGTTTGCCGTGTCGCGGGCGACCTTTACGCAAGCCGCGAAGCGGTTGCGCGAGCGCGGGTTCGCCAACTCCGGCGAGGTCGATCGCGGCTTCATGCACTCGATGTATTTCCGCGATCCGCTCGGCCAGCTCATGGAAATCGCCAGCTACAAGTTCGAGCCGCCGACCGGGTTCACGCACGCGGATGTGCTGCGGGAAGCCCACCGCATCCGCGTGGCTTCCGGCGCGCGCAACATCGATGACGAGCACTTGGCCGACGCCATCGAAGCGCTGTCGCGACCGCGGACGACTGAAACATCATAGGGCCGGCAACCCGGCAGGCTACCTCAGTGCGCGCAGCGACTTCGTGCGTCCCTGGCTCGCGCCCATAAGCAACCCGAGGTCGCTGCCCGCGAGCACCATTTGCACGCCCATCCCGATGTAGTGGCGCAGTCCGTCGTCGGAATAGACGCCACCCATGCCGGCCCATTTGCCGTGCTTTTTACACGCGGCAACCATGGTTTCGTAGGCTTGGCCGACGCGCGGATGCATAAGCTCGCCTGGAATGCCCATCTCGGAGGTCAGGTCGTTGGTGCCGATCAGTAGCACGTCGATGCCTGGTACCGCCGCGATGGCGTCAGCATTCGCAATGGCTTCCGGCGTTTCGAGCATCACGACGATCAGCATGTTTTCGTTGACCGTGGCAGACGCCTCAGCCAGCGGCATGGCGGCGAACTCGAACTGCGGCAGCGCGCCCGTGACGGATCTGTGGCCGACGGGCGGATATTTCAGGCGATCCACGATCTCGCGGGCTTCCTCGGCGGTATCGACATGCGGCACGACGATGCCGAAGGCGCCGCCGTCGAGCGCGCGCGTGGCCATGTCGTAGCGCCCCTTCGGAACGCGCAGGATCGGCGAGATGCCCGCGCCGAGAGCCGCCACCGAGATCTGCACGGCCGTATCCAGGCCCATCGATCCATGCTCCAGGTCGATGAACAGCCAGTCGAACCCGCAGGTTTTCATGGCAGCGGCGATGTCCACCGTGCGCGCCTGGCGCAAACCGATGCCAAGCGCCAGTTCACCGCGCTGCAGGCGTTCACGGGCGGGATTGCGGACATTGGCCATGATGCGTGTTCCTCAGATGCGCCGCCGCGTTCGCGATGATGGCGGCTGTCGTTTGCTCAGTGGCGGGCACTTTGGCGCGCGTGTCCTGCCGCGGCAAGCGGGATGATCTCGCGCGACGCGATTTTGTTGCCGAGGGTTAGCGCGACGAGGCCGGTTCGTTTTGATCGATCGCCTTCAGCGTCGTGCGCACTGAAGCCTGCAGCTTTGCCAGCTTGGCGCGCACGCGCATCTCGGCGTCGCGGAAGCAATCGCGCTCCCGCGCGCGCCGCTCAGCTTCTTCGTTGGTGGTGACGTCAGCGGTCGTCGCAACGGCCGGATGAATTTGTGCAGTTGGAGCCGGTTCTGGCGACGCGGAGTCATGTGCCGATTCCGCATAGAGGCATTGCGGTGCGGCTTCGCGCGCCATCAGACTGCGAGCTGGCTTGGGAACGGCTTTCGAGGCGGCTCTGGTCTGAGCTTCGGGACGCACGTGCGCGGAAGGTGGCTCGGGTTTGCAGGCGGTGACCGCCAGTCCGACCGCGATGCAGCCTGCCAGTATGGCGGCGCGATCTGACGAAATGCGAGCGAAACAGGCAAAAGCGCGCGCGGGCGCGAGAGCTACGAACAGCTGACGCATCGTCACTAAACCTTCTGCTCTCCCCACGGAAGGTTAAGGCGCAGAGTTTGTCGATAAGTTGTTGCCTGATGAAATTAGTCGGGCCGCCGGTGAATTTCGCGGCCCGCACTGCGT
>JAEZBU010000288.1 GCA_023426855.1 Pseudomonadota bacterium
CTCGGCGATGCCGGCATCGGCAATCCGCATCCGCCGCTGGCCTTCGAACTGGAACGGCTTGGTCACGACGCCGACGACCAGGATGCCCAAATCCTTGGCGGCCTGCGCGATCACGGCCGCGGCCCCCGTGCCGGTGCCACCGCCCATACCGGCGGCGACGAAAACCATATGAGAGCCGGAAATTTGCGCCTTGATCTCGTCTAGCGCTTCCTCGGCAGCAGCGTGCCCGATCTCGGGTTTCGAGCCGGCGCCAAGGCCTTCGGTCAAAGCAACGCCAAGCTGAATGCGCTGTTCGGCGCTCGAAGCAGCCAGGGCCTGCGCATCGGTGTTGGCGACGACGAAGGTCACGCCCTCCAGACCGGAGGCGATCATGTTGTTGACGGCATTGCCACCGGCGCCACCGACACCGATCACCGCGATGCGGGGCTTCAGATCGGTTACTTTGGGAGGTTGCAGCTTGATGTTCATGATGGTCTCACGCCGCGTTCTTCGGGCAGCAGGATAGGCGGCGAACCGCTTTCCTCTTGCAGCAGGTCGTTACTGTTGCCCGATACTCCATGCAGCGATCGTTCTCCTAGAAGCTCTGCCGCAACCATTGGCCCATTTGGCCGAGATATCCCGTCTCCACCGTCCCGTACTCGGGAAAAGACGCCCAGCCCGACTGAACGCTCTGCGTTGCCTCACACAGCCCGGCGACAGTCGCAAAAGCCGGGATACATGCATTCGCCGGCAATCCGGAGCTCGGCGACGGATGTGCGATGCGCACCGGACGACCGAGGATATTGGCTGCAAATTCGCCAATCCCCACCAGTTGGCTGGTCCCTCCGGTCAAGACAACGCGCTCCCCTGCGTAGTTCATCACCTGGCTGCGTTGCAGCCGTTCGCGCACGAGCGCCAGCAGACTTTCCATCCTCGGCTGCAAAATCGAGCGCAACCGAGCTTTGGCGACCTGCCCCGTCGGCTCATCCCCACCAGCCATCGGATACTTGATCACTTCATGATCGTCCGATCGTGCAGCAACCAGTGTGCCATAAAGCGCTTTGATTCGCTCGGCTTCTGCAAGAGGGGTCCTCAGCTCCCGGGCGATGTCGAAGGTCATGTGATTGCCACCGACCGGCACGGCGTCAGCAAACAGGAAGCGGTTGTCCGCAAACGCGGAAATCGTGGTCATGCCGCCACCGATGTCGAGGCAGATGATACCGAGCCGCCGCTCCTCCTCGCTGGTCACCGCAAGAATGCTGGCCAGCGCTGACGGCACGGCGCAACTGAGCGAGAGGTAGCAGCGCTCGATCAGCAGCTTCAGATTCCGCAGCGGCGCTTCATCCGCGGTGATCGCATGCATATCCGCGCTCAGCCGCGCGCCCGCCATGCCGAGCGGATCGCGCACACCGGCCGCGCCGTCGAGTCGATAGGCCAGGCGATTGAGATACAGCGTCAACCTGTTATCGCGCTCGGCGTAGGCACGTGCCGCCTTCTGCACGCGCGCGACGTCGCTGGAGCGCACGGCGCCGCTATCGAGTTGTGCATGCGCTACAAAGTGGCTTGAGCGCATGCGTCCGCACGCGGCGCTGGCCACGACCTCTTCCAACTGCTGGCCGGACATACGCTCAGCCTGCGCCACGGCGGCACGGACCGCCTGCTCCGCTTCGTCGAGGTCGACGATGACGCCAGCCTTGATCCCGCGCGATCTTTGATGACCCAGGCCGATGACCCGCAGTCCCTGTGACGCGCTATGATCCGGCGCAACGATGGCGCAGCAGATCTTGCTCGTCCCGATATCGAGCAGGCCGAGAATATCAGGCGATCCTCGTTTATCACGCGACATGCAGCATTTCCCTGACTAGGCTCATCCGGACGGCTGGGTCTGGCGGCCGGTCGTATCCTTCCCCGCTACAGGTTGTTGCACAGGCCGGACGATCATCCGTCCGCTCGTTCTCATATCGATCCGGGTGAACTGGCCACCTTCAAGCAGTTGCGTCGCGGCCGGATCCGCCGTCAGGCGCGCCAAGGCCTCCGCTTCACCATCCGCCGGCAACAGCACGTCCAGGCCACCACGCAGCCGAAGCGTCCAGCGACGATCGTCGACCCGCTCGACCTCTTGCAGGCGCGTCGCCAATTGCGGATGCCGGTTAATCAGTTCGAGCATGCCGGCGGCACCCGCATTCGCCCCCTCGCCGACCACGCGCGGCAGTTCGGCGGCGATACGATGTGGCGCAATGCCCAAGACTCGACCGGTGACGTCGATGACCTCGTCGCGGCCACCCCGATGCCAGACAGCGAATTCGCTGCGCTCCGTGACCTGGATATCGATGGTGTCCGGCAGAATGCGCGTGATGGTTGCCGTTTTCACCCACGGCAGGGCTTCGATACGCGCCTTGGCACCGAGGATATCGAACCGCAGCAGCGACCGGGCGCGGATGAGATCCAGCGCCTCGAAGATCTCCGCATCAGCCGTCTTGCGATGGCCGGCGAGATAAACGTGGCGTACCCCCAATCCGGCCTGCTCGGCGATCTTGTCGGCTTCATCGATGAACGGTTGCGCCTGACGGGCGTTGCTGCCGCCCTGGGTCAGAACACCGAATGCAATCGCACCAATCACGGCAGCGGTAAAAGCTGTCAATCCTGCTGCCTTGCGGCGCGGCTTGCGGCGCTGGCGGAGTGGCAAAGGACGGTCGTTGGCAGGAGTCGCACGTGCCCCATCGGGTGCTTTGCGCAACCGCCATGAGTGCTGAGCTGGTGCAGACTGCTGCAACGCGGGCTCTCCGTTCCGGTGCTCGACATGCGACCTTCCACGGAAGAGGTTAATTTTGTGTTGAGCAGTTAACGAATGGCCCGGAACAGCACGCTGTGCTCGGCGAATTGCCCGGGTTCATGCATCCGGGACACAGATTTCCGAACGAAATCAATCCGTCGTATCAGCGATCGATGCTGGCGTCCTCAACCATCCAGGCAAGCAATTCCGGGAACGAGAGGCCTGCGTATTCCGCCATTTCCGGCACCAGCGACGTGCCGGTCATGCCCGGCTGTGTATTGATTTCAAGGAATGCGAGCTGGCCCGTCGCCGGGTCGTAGCGGAAGTCCGAACGCGATACGCCCCGGCAGCCGAGCGCCTTGTGCGCCGTCACCGTATGCTGCTGGACCGCGGCGTAGACGTCGGCCGGAATCGCCGCCGGCAGGATGTGCCGCGATCCACCGGGTGCGTACTTGGCCTCATAGTCGTAGAATTCCAGCTTGTCGGACGGCACGATGTCGATGATGTCTGTCGCCCGATCGCCGATGACGGCGCAGGTCAGCTCGCGGCCATCGACGAACTTCTCGATCATGATGTTATCGTCGACGGCAGGAATCCTGCCGATCGCCTCCGGCGGGCGATTGGCGCCGGCCTTTACGATCACCACGCCGACGCTGGAGCCCTCGCCGACCGGCTTGGCGACGTACGGCGGCTCCATCGCGTGTTCGCGGATCGCGTCCTTGCGCTTCACGATAACGCCGTCGGCGACCGGCACCCCGAGCGCCGCGACGATGCGCTTGGTCCGCTCCTTGTCGATGGCGAGCGACGAGGCCCGCACACCGGAATGCGTATAGGGGATGCCGAGGACTTCCAGCACGCCCTGCATGCAGCCATCCTCGCCCCAGCGGCCGTGCAGGGCGTTGAAACACACGTCGGGTGCGATCTCGCGCAGCTTCTCGGCAACGTCACGGCCGACATCGAGGCGTGTCACGCGATAGCCGGCCGTCTCCAACGCGGCCGCGCACGGATTTCCGGAACCGAGGCTGACCTCACGCTCTGCCGACCAGCCGCCCATCAACACGCAGACGTGCTCGTATTTGCGATCGGGTTTCTTGTCAGCGCTCATGCCACACCTTCTTTCGCCAGAGCCTCGCCGGTCACGCGACCCGGCAGCGGCTGGCCCAGCCGGATGATCTCCCAATTGAGGATGATCCCGGAGTTTTCCTTCACGCGCGCCCGCACAGTCTCGCCGAGCCGCTCGATATCCTCCGCCGACGCATCCTGGTCGTTGATGAGGAAGTTGCAGTGCATCTCCGACACCTTGGCGCCGCCGATGCGGAAGCCACGGCAGCCCGCGGCGTCGATCAGCTTCCAGGCGCTGTTGCCGGTCGGGTTCTTGAACGTCGAGCCGCCGGTGCGCTCGCGCGTTGGCTGGTTGGCCTCGCGATAGGCCGCCACCTCGTCCATCTGCGTCAGGATTTCGGCCTGATCGCCGGGCGTTCCCTGATACAGCGCTTCGGTGAAGATCCAGTCGGTCGGCACGCCCGAATGGCGGTAAGTCATGCCCATGTCGGCCAGCGCCAGCACGTGGATGTTGCCCTGCCGATCGACCGCACGCGCCTCGACCAGCACGTCGCGCGTTTCGGTGCCGTGCGCGCCACCGTTCATGCGCAGCGCACCACCGATCGAGCCGGGAATGCCGCGATAGAAGTGCAGGCCCGCGATACCGGCGTCAGCAGCGGCGCGGGCGACCTTTACGTCCGGCAATGCCGTGCCGACGCGGAGCTTGTGTCCGGGTTCAACAATGGCCTGTGTGAAGCCGCGTCCGAGGCGAATCACGACGCCCGGAACACCACCGTCCCTGACCAGCAGGTTGGAGCCGAGCCCGACCACCATCGCCGGAACATCGGCCGGCAGGTTGGCGAGAAAGTAAGCCAGGTCCGCTTCATCAGCCGGCGAGAACAACACCTGTGCCGGTCCGCCGACGCGGAACCAGGTGATCGCCGACATTGGCGAATTGGCCACCATCCGCCCTTTGAGATCGGGCATGCGCGCTCTCAAATCGGCCGTGATATCGGGAAAGCTCACACTAGGCCTCCGGCGCGCTTGGCCTCGTGGGTCGGCTCAAGGGCCGGCGCCATATCGAGCCATGAAGGAAGTGCGTGCGCCCATTCGGTTGAGTTGCCGGCGCCGAGGCAGATGACCATGTCGCCGGGCCGCGCGATCTTCCACAGCACCGGCACGATGTCCCGCTCCGAATTCACCGCGATCACCGCGCCGTGCCCGGTCGCCCGGATGCCATCCGCCAGCGTATGGCTGTCTACGCCGTTGATCGGCTGCTCACCTGCGGAATACAGCGGACCAACAATGACGCTGTCGGCATCGGCGAAGCAGGCCGAAAACTCATCGAACAGATCGCGCACGCGCGTGTAGCGGTGTGGCTCGACCACCGCGATGACGCGACCCTCAGCGCCCGCACGCGCCGCCTTCA
>JAEZBU010000329.1 GCA_023426855.1 Pseudomonadota bacterium
TTGGGGGTTAATCAGGGCTCCCCGCAAGTTGGCAAGTACGCTCGGCGTAGGACACAGTTGTCTCCTCGGAGGCTTCACATTGCAAGGTCCCGCGTAGTGATGCCAGAGCGTCTGGTGTGCTTGCCGCCATATTTGAGGTCCGGCGCTACGCCGCGTGCAAGGTGAGGCAACCGTTATGAATCGCAGTCACATCAATCCGATGCAGTGGCACTCAGCAATTGGCGTTGCGCGCCAGATCTGCGCGCGCATCTTTCGCGATGGCGGCACCCCAGCCGACGCGATGACCGCCTTCGGGTTGGCAGAGCAGGCGTCCGATGGTCTGTGCTGGAGCAAGGCTGTCGACGCGATTGCGGAGCGGCTCTGCCTTACCGAATCGCGAAAGGCCGCGTGATCGCGACCGCGCGATTGCAGCAAGAATTGCCGATCGTCCTTTCTCGGCCCCGGTTACAAAACCGGGGTCATTTTTATGGCTCGAGCTCGGTGTCCCAATACAGGTAGTCGAGCCAGCTTTTATGCAGGTAATTCGGCGGGAACAGCCGGCCGTTGCGGTGCAATTCAAAAACCGTCGGCCGATAGGGCATCTGCATCGGCATCATGCCGGCCTTGTCGGGCATGTCGCCGCCCTTGGCCAGATTACACGGCGCGCAAGCCGTCGATACGTTGTCCCAGCGGGTCTGGCCGCCGCGCGAACGCGGGATCACGTGATCGAACGTCAAATCTTCCTTCTTGCCGCAATATTGGCAACTGAAGCGGTCACGCAGAAACACGTTGAAGCGCGTGAATGCGGGATAAAGCGCGGGCCGGACGTAGGTTTTCAGCGCGACGACGCTTGGAACCCGCATTTCAAATGACGGGCTGCGAACATGGCGATCGTATTCGGAGACGATGTTGACGCGATCAAGGAACACGGCCTTGATCGTGTCCTGCCAGCTCCACAATGACAGCGGATAATAGCTGAGCGGCCGAAAGTCGGCGTTCAAGACCAGTGCCGGCATCGATTCCGGCGGTGTCGTTGCAGCGTTCACGTGTGTGCTTCCTGCACTCGACCCTTACGGATGAGCTACTGCACGTCGCACTCGCGCTGGGGTTGGATACTACAAGCCGATGTCGGTTCTGTGAAGCCGGGGCGCAAAAGCGCTGGTTTTGCGAATTGTCACAGCCATGCGGCGCGCAAATCGGCGCGAATCACCGACGTCGCATGGTCTGGTCGATGAAGCTGCCAGCGAGCTGAAATCCGTGCGGATCGATGCCGTGGCCGAGATCCGGGCAGACATGCCATTCGTTGGCGACATCCGCCTTTGCCAGTGATTCGCGCGTCATCTGGAGGGCGTCGAGCGGAATCAAATCGTCCTGCGCGCCGTGAATAAGCTGTACCGGCGGGCGCGATACGACGTCTGCTTCAAGATGTTCAGCACCCGCGAGCAGTCCGGAAAAACCGACGATGCAGGCCAGCGGAGTTTTGCGTCGCAAGCCCACGTGGAGGGCCATCATTGTGCCCTGGCTGAAACCGACCAGCCCAACGCGATCCGGCGGCAGTCCATAGCGCTGCATTTCGGCGTCGATAAAGCCGTCGAGATCAGGACCGGCCGTTGAAACACCGCGCCAAAGCTCGGATGGATCGCGGAATGTCAGCGCGAACCACTGCCGCGCGCCGGGCCCCGCTTCCATCATGGGTTCCGGCGCATTGGGCGCGACGAAGGCAATATCGGTCATCGTGTTGCGCCAGGCGTCAGCCAGCGCGATGAGATCCTCGCCATTGGCGCCGTAGCCGTGCAGCAGCACGACGAGGCCGCTGAGGGCAGTGGTGGGTTCGCGGCGTGGGCCATCAAGCGGGCGCATGAGAGGAATTGTGTCTCCTTGGGTTAGACCGGCAGGCCGGTGCGCTTCTTCAACACCGGAATATAAGCCCACAGCAGGCGGGCGGCCACGCCGCGCCATGGCCGCCAGCGCTCGGCGACGACGAGCAGTTCCTTGGCCGAAGGACGCGCGCCAAGATCCAGGGCCGCTTCAGTCGCGACCTGGAGCGCCAGATCGCCGGCCGCAAAGGCATCGCGACGGCCGAGGCAGAACATGAGGAAGATGTCCGCCGTCCACGGTCCAATGCCGGTCACACGCGTCAGGTGCTCGTGGATGGCTTCGTCGGAGAGGGGACTGAGGTTCTCGACGTCCAGATCGCCGCTCGCAACGGCGGCGGCGGCCGCACGCAGGGTACGCACCTTTCCGGCGGACAGACCTGCGCTGCGCAACGCGGTGTCGCTGGCCGCCAGCAGTGTTTCAGCGCTGAACGGCGCGACGGTGGTTTCAAGGCGGCCCCAGATCGCTGCTGCACTCGCGACAGACAATTGCTGGCCGACGATGATGCGGGATAGTCCCTCGAAGCCGGCCGGCCTGCGGCGCAGGGGCGGATCGCCGATGAGATCATGCAGGCGGCGCAGATCGGGACATTTGCGCCGCACCGCTTTGATGCCGGCCCTGATGTCGTCCTCAGATTCGATCAGGCCGGTCTCAATGAGAACTCGCCGGGCAGTTACGCGCGCTTTCGCCATGACGTTCTCGTGGGATGACTGTCGCACGGGAGATATCGCGACGGGCCGCGAGATTAGCGTACAGGCATTCTGAATTAAACTGGCGATCTGGATGTGTCGCGGGTTTCAGGGTTTGCTGCTGACACGTCCGGACATAATCTCAGGCGATCGTTCTCCAGCCAGATCTGCTTTCATATGCGACGCCATGGATTTTCGACCCGTCTTTCGTTTTGCGCCTAGCCCCAATGGCGACCTGCACCTGGGCCACGCCCTATCGGCGCTGACGGGCCTCGAGATGGCGCGGCGGATGGGTGGCCGGTTTCTCGTCAGGATCGAGGATATCGACGTGTCGCGCGCGCGGGACGTTTACGTGTCGCACATCTTCGAGGATCTGGCGTGGCTCGGAATCGCGTGGGAAACGCAGGTTCTGCGTCAGTCCGAGCATTTCGATGACTATCGCGCCGCGGCGGCAAAGCTGGACCGGCTCGGTTTGCTTTATCCGTGCTTTGCGACCAGGGCGGAGTTGGCGGCGAAACGGGCAGCGCGTCCGGAGGCCGTCGATCCCGATGGCGCGCCACTGATGACGCGCGATCCGGCGCGGTCCTCTGATGACGATGATCGGCGTCGTCTCAGCGGAGAGCCCTATGGATTGCGGCTCGATATGGTGCGGGCGCTCTCAGAACTGAAACGTCGCCAGCCGGGTACGGCGCTCACATTCACCGCGTTCGAGGCGGACGGCTCGCAGCGCCAGACCATCGCGCGGCCGGAGCGGTGGGGCGATGCGGTGATCGTGCGCAAGGACATTCCCGCCAGCTATCATCTATCCGTTGTCGTCGATGACGCTCGCCAGGGGGTGACGCATATCACGCGAGGCCTCGATCTCCGTCCGGCGACGGATCTGCATCGCCTGCTGCAAGTGCTGCTGGAGCTGCCCGAGCCGCTCTACCACCACCATCGTCTGATCACGGATGCCGCCGGCCGCAAGCTGGCCAAGAGCGCGGGCGATGTGTCCTTACGCGCAATGCGCCAGGCGGGACTTACCCCTTCCGATGTGCGCTTACGGATCGGATTTGGGTGAGATGCAACCAGGACACACGTCCTCAGCCTCGCTCATCGCTGCCCGGGGAAACGCTTGGAGTTAACGACACCTGCCTCCTATCGTTGAAGCTTGGTTGCAACTTGGCCAATATTGATCCGAGTGCGGATCGAGTGCTGGTGGCGGGGCGTTCGTGAAGAAGCCAGCGAAACGAAAACCGAAACGTCGCGCCGCGCATCCGCGGCCGCAGCCAGCGCGCCGGCCTGCGCCGTGTCGGCCTCAGAGCCAGGTTGCGGCAGTCCTTGCGCTGTCCACACATTGGTTTGCGCAGCATCCCGATCGCGGCGCGATGGTGACGCTGATGCTGCCGGTGCTGTTCATGGCAGTGGCGTTTGGATCGCTGCAGACCAACAGACGTATGCCGCCGGTTTTCGCGCCCACTTATTCCGAGGATACCAAGGCCGCGCCGACGCCGGCTATTACTAGCCAAGCGCCGCACCGCGAAATCCTGCCCGCTGCGCAAGAGGTGGCGATGGCTGTGCCGCCGGCGCCGCCACCTCCAGTTCCGGATGGGGAAGTTCTGGCGCAGCCGTCGAATGTGCCGCCGATGGTTGATGTCGCGACCGATGTGCCGGCGGTGGGTTCAGAACCCGCTGAGGTGATTGTCGCCGGGCTGCCGTTTGTGGACGCGCATTTGCCGAGCGATTCTGTGAGAGCAGAGGCGCCGGTGATGCAATCACCAGTTCTGCCTCATGATGTGGTCGCCGGCGTTGAGGCTACCGTGCCCGGCTTGGATAGCGATCCGGGTCAGCATCTAGCCGCCGCACCTGAATTGGGAGAGCAGCCGCCTGCGACCGCGGCCGATACCGTCGATGCTTTGTCTGCTGATCCCGTCGAGATGGCGGCATTGGCGTATCCGGAACCGCCGGCCGTTGCGCCGAACATGATCGACATCGTGCCGGAGCAAGGGGTAACGGAGCAGCGGGACAGCGTTCCGGCCGTCTGCAAGCCCGTCGCGGATGCAACGCCGACGATCTCGACAGATGCGCTTGGCCCGATGACGTTCGGTGCCCGGCTGGCAGCGGCAGCGATGAAGCAGACCGAAGAGGTCGTCATCTATACGGCGCGTTACAAGCGCATCGCGTATCCGATGGGCGATCTGCCGCCGCTTCATGGCGCGTGTTCCGATCTGGTGGTGCGGGCCTACCGGGCGCTCGGCACCGACCTGCAGGAGCTGGTTCAGCGGGCGAATCTTGGCCGCGATCCCAATATCGATCATCGCCGGACGCAAACATTGCGTCGCCTGTTTTCGCGTTTCGGGCAAAGTCTGACGATCTCGCAATATCCCGAGGATTATATGCCCGGTGATATCGTCACCTATTATCGGCCGTTCAGCCGGGTATCCCGCGCGCATATCGCAATCGTCGCCGATGTGATCGCGCCGTCCGGTCGCCCGATGATTATTCATAATCGCGGATGGGGACCGCAACTCGAAGATGCCCTGTTTGCCGATCAGATTACCGGCCATTATCGGTTTCGCGGAATTCCGGATACGGCGGTAAAAACTGGATCGGAAAGTCCGTTGCGGCATTCGGAATTAAAGGGGTCGCCTATAATATCGCCGCAATCCCATGCCAAACGACTGCTTGTGCGCTTTCCGTGAGCGCCGCCTTATTGGATATCGCGATCCAAATGGAAATGTGTCCATTCAGGCACATTATGCGCAATCAGTTGTTTGGTTGCTGCGCGGTGTTATCTAAATCGTCGTTATAAATTCTCCCGTTAACCTTTCGTTAATAATTAACGCTTCCTAGTTACCAAGGGGGAACTTTTGCGCGCTATTATTATTTTCGTCTTGTCCTCCAAACGCTTGCGACATCAATCTTATTGCAAGAATGAGCCATGGATTTCGACGTTCAGCCTCTGATCCAGGACTTCAGCGACAACTTTCTTAACGTGTTTCTGGGAGTTGCCGTTTTTGTTGCCTTCGCCTATGCGGTCAAGGCACTCATAATGCCGTCGCGTCCGGCCAAGCAGCCGGTTGCGCGCAAACGCGAGCCGACGCGCGTAAAGCGGACCAAATTGGCGCGCGCTTCTCAAAGCCCGGCACCGATAACGCAAGTAGATGTGAGCGCCGAGCCGCTGCCGCTTATTGCCATGCCCGATGAAATGCAATGGCAGCGCGCAATTGCTCCGGTGCATTCGACGATCGCGCATGGCCGCCGCGCCAAGGAGCTGCATCAAAGCGCCATGACGCGGTTGGACGCGGCCGACTACGCGCTCCAGAGGTTGATCGATGAGTTGGCGGGCGTTATTGCCTTGCCGGGGCGCGCAACCGCTAACCTGCCGATGATGGCGCCGCGTTTCGAGCTGCGCCACTCGCTCGCCGCCTGATCCCGTCTACGGAATGATGTGCTGGGCTCGGAACTCGCGCAGCATCCGCACGATCATCGCCTCACTGTCTTCGAATTCATGGAAGCCAGCGCGCCGGATCTTGAGCGTATCGGTCATGACATCCCAATCGCAGCCGAAGACGTAATCGCCGAACGGCCACGCCGCCAGATCTTCATAGCGATAGTCGCGCAATCCATATTTTTCCCGCATGCGATTCCATAGCGGGCCCTTGTCCGCCATGAATTCTGTAAGGCGGATCGTCTGCGGCTGCGCCCACGGCATATCGAATGCTTCGGCAATACGTGGCCACACGTTGATCCAGCGGAAGAAGTCGCCGTTGGTGATGTTGAAGACTTCATTGCGGGCGGTCGGCGATGTCGCGCAGAAGGCCATGGCTTTCGCCAGCAGCGCGGAATCGGTGAGCTGATAGATGGCCGTATAGGCGCCGGGTTTTCCGGGAAACCGCAACGGCAGGCCAAGTTCCTTGGAAATCGCGGCGTAGACGGCGATGACCGTCGTAATGTTCATCGGGTTGCCGAGCGCAAAGCCGCACACGGTATGCGGTCGCAGGACGGACCACGACCACGGCTTGCCGCGCTGATAGTCCTTCAGCCATTGCTCCTGGTCGAAATAGAAATTCGGCAGCATGTGCGGCGGATCGCTTTCCTTCGCCGGCGTTTTGAACGGGCCGAGATGGCTGCCATAGATCTTATTGCCCTCAAGCAACTGCACGAGTTCCAGCCGCGGTGACGCTTGGGCGATTGGCTCGACCGAATTCACCAGCATCGCGACATTGGGTGCGTTGTGTTCCGCCCAGGTCGGACGGCTTTGAAACGCGCAGTAGAAGATGTGCGTCACGTCCGTCAGATGACGAAGTTTTTCTTCAGCGTCGGCGCGATCCAATAGGTCGACGGATATGTACGTCGCGGCGTTGCTGAAATCGGGGGCGCGGCGCGACAGGCCAGTGACCTTCCAATCGCCGAGGCTCAGTAGATGATCGACGATATAGCGCCCGATGACACCGAGTGCGCCGACGACGACGGCATGCTTCATGATCGTTTCCTCTCGCATGACCTGCAGTTTGTTCCGCAGGACTTGGCGAGGGACGTTAGCGGCGTCTGGTCGTCAGGTCACTCTGATCATGAAGCGACCGGAGATATTGCAGCCTGGCGGCGGCCTTGCGCCACGCGCGACACCTGCTCGTCGGGCGCGCCGAAATGCTCGAAATAGCGGGGATCGATGCGCTCGACCGGCAGGATGATCAGCACGTCGGTGGTGCCGAACTGATGATCAATGACGCAGCCGTCACCGACCATCGCGCCGAGCCGCAGATAGCCTTTGATCAATGGTGGCATGGCGCGCATTGCAGCTTTGATGTCGACTTTCTCCGCCGGCAAGCGGTCCATCTGCACGAAGAGATTGTCGTGCGCCTTGACGCGCCATTCCTCCGGCGCACGGGCATGATGATGCAGGAACGACAGCGCCGCAGCGTGTGCGTCCGGGTCCGTGCCTTCGAAGCTGGCGCAGCCGATCATGACGTCGACCTTGTGTTCGCGCACATACGTCCACAGCCCGTGCCAGAGAAGCTCCAGCGTCCGCTTGTTGCGGTAGGGCTTCAGCACGCAACTGCGGCCGAGTTCCATGAACCTGTAGCTCGGCCGTGCCGCAATGAGCGGCGCGATGTCGTATTCGCTTTGCGTGTAAAGACCCAGGGTGCGGCACGCCACATCCTGTCGTTGGATGCGATAGGTGCCGACGACGCGTTCGCGGCGCTGGTTCGCCCAATCGCGCGCGTTTGTGGAAACGGCCGCGCGATCGATGACCAGCAGATGGTCGCATGCAGCATCGTAAGGGTCGGCGTCACGGCCTAGCATTTGCGTTGCAAAGGACGCCTGGGCCGACATTTCGTTGTAAAAGACGTCATAGCGCAGCCTCTGAGCCCGCCGAACGTCGCCACGGCTGCGTGCGAGACGCACTTCCAGCGATCCGATGCTGCCGTAAACCTTTTCCGGAAGCTTGCGCGGCGGCATCGCCAACCGAAGCATGCTCGATTGCATGAAGCGGTATTTGCGCGCTGCGCGATGGCTGTGCCCGGTCACGCGCGACAAGCGAGCCATGAGGCGGGTGACATTTGATGTGTCGAGTATGGCACGGCCCTTTCAGCATGCGTCGGAAATGGCAGACGCAATACTCTGGGGTGACACCCCAGCCTCACGCGTACCGCACCGAGGCCCGTAACGCGCGGGGAATCACGGTCCCGCCAGTGCTCAGCATGAGACCACTAGCACGCGATTGTGACAACTCCGCAATCAGGGATGACGGCGCGGCGATCGCAGTCAGGCGGCGTGATCTTCGCGATTATCGTCGCCGCTCGCGGCGACCGTGCCAGGCAGCCAGCGCGCGAGTAGCGTTTCGAAATCAGACCACGAGAACGGCTTGGACAGGTAATCGTCCATGCCAGCTTCCCGGCACATACGGCGGTCTTCAGCGAATGCGTTGGCGGTGACCGCGACCAGCGGCGGAACAGTGCGTCCGCCCTTGAGAACGGTTGGGTCGTCGCGCAGGTTGCGGATCTCGCGGGCGGCTTGCAATCCATCGAGCGCTGGCATGTGAACATCCATCAGCACGAGGTCGATCGGCGGATCCTGGCCGGTCAGGCTTCTACGGATCGCTTCGACTGCGTCGCGGCCGTTATCGACGTGGACGCTCGTACATCCCGCACGACGCACCATGCACTGCGCCAGGAGCACGTTGATGGCGTTATCTTCAGCAATGAGAACGTGTCTTACGCTGCGGGCGTCGTGCTCGACGGCATCGGCCGTCACAGCCTCGGGCCGGCTCGTGCGTGTCATGGTTTGCGGACTTGTGAGCTGTGTCAGCAGCGAAATGCGGCGTACGGGGCGAACCAGGAATGCCTCGAAGCCATGGCGCTGGAAGGCGAGCAGGCGAGGCCTCTCTGGCGCGGTGATCAGCACCACGCCGCGCACCGGCCTGTCGCCGGCCCGTTTGCGTGCCGCGGCCATCAGGTCTCCGGCCGATGCCGGATCCGCGGTCCCATCGACGACGATCATGCTGACGGGCGTTTCGGCGGACTCGATGATCGCGCGGGCTTCGTCCAAATCACAGGCCGAAGCGTGTGAGATGTGCATATCCGCGCCGAGCAGCGTCGCGGCAATGGCCTTTCTCTCGATCTCCAGCCCCGATGCGATCAGCAAATGCTGGCCGGCCAGCGCGGCGCACCATTGGAGTTCGGACGGCGCCGGATCCGTTGTCTCGAACGCGCAATTCAGTTCCAATGTGAAGACTGATCCGCGACCGGGCTCGCTTTCGACCGTGATGTCTCCACCCATCGCGCGTGCCAGTTGGCGGGAAATAGCGAGACCCAGTCCAGTGCCAAGGGCGCGGGTGCGTGCTGTTGCGCTGGCCTGCTGATAATCGGCAAACAGGTTTCTCATGGCATGCTGGGAAATCCCAGGGCCGGTATCTTCGACGCGCAGCGATAGTCGACAGCGCCCGTCGGGATGCGTTTCGCCCGAGCAAAGAACAAACGCGCCACCCTGTTCGGTGAACTTTACTGCGTTGCCGACCAGATTGAGCAGAATCTGGCGGACGCGAACTTCATCGCCAAGGATGCGGCGGGGCATGGCGGCATCGACAGCCCAGGCAATCTGCAACCCCTTCTCGTGGGCCTTGGTGGCCAGGAGCTCGACGGTATTCTGGACACAGGCTTCGAGGTCGAATGCTTCGCTGGCGATTTCAAGTTTGCCGGCTTCGATCTTGGACAGATCGAGGATCTCGTTGATCAGCGACAGCAGCGTACCAGCGGATCGCGAAATGGCTTTCGTATAGGTTTCCTGTTCGGCCGTGAGTTCTGTGGCTTCCAATAGATCCGCCATACCGATGATGCCGTTCATCGGCGTGCGGATCTCATGACTCATCGCAGCCAGGAAGCGGGATTTCGCGCGGCTGGCGGTTTCGGCTTGTTCGCGCGCGCCTGCGAGCATTTCGCTGGCAGCGCGCTGTTCGGTGATGTCGCGACCCACGCGCTGCGTTTCGGTTGAACGCACTTCGGCGACGCCACGGGCGCTGCATTCCTCCCACGCGTACCAGCGCGGGCCGTTGGCCGTCAGGATTTGCTGAATGAACCTTTGCGCATGCTGCGAGCCGGCATCCGAGGCGTCGGCTTCGTCGGCCAATACGGTCGGGTCGAAACTGGTGCCGAGCACGGCTTCCGGAGTAACGCCGAAGGCCCGGCAGAACGCGCGGTTGACGAACGTCAGCTCACCACGCGGATTGCGGCGCAGGATGAGGTCGCTTTGCCGGTCGAGCAGATCGCGATAGCGCGACTCGGTCTCGCGCATAACCCACTGCACGTCGTGAAGCTGCTCGATGCGCTGCTCAAGCTGATTGCCGAGCGCAATGATGCGTTGCTCGCCGATGCTGGCGTCCGGGGTCGGATCGGTATCGTCTCGCAGCGCCGACTGGACTGCGATGGCCAGCATCATGCCGGCTGCGATCAGGCTTATCTGGGACAGGCTCGAAGCCGTGGGGAGAAGGAGGGCGCTGGCGAGGGCGGCTACACCACCCAGGCTGAATGCCGCGGGCACGATCACCGCCGGATTGGCGAGGCGCTTCATAACTCTTCCCACTCTACACAAAACGTCGGGGCGGTTTCTTGCGAGCGAGCCGCTATGTCAAAGTCCACGCGGCGCAATTTCCGCGCTTGACCGCTCGGCCACTGTTTTTTGTTTCCGCCAACATCATCACGTGAAGATTGAGAAAGCCTTCGGAAAGCTAGTTAATTCGGGGTTAGGGCGGTGGCGATCGTCAGTCGATCATGGTCGTGCATCCCGGCCATTCACCGGCGCTGCGGCGCGCAGATACGGGGATGTGACGTTTTTCTGGGCGCTACAACCAAAGAACCTGGCGTCTCAAATCGAGATTTTCGCTCAGGGCTTGCGAGGGCCCAATGTGGGTGATTTCTCCGCGTTCGAGAGCAACAGTGCGGTCGGAGAGCGCCAGTGCCAGATCGAGATGATGATCGACGATGACGATCGAGATCTGATGGCGCAGTTTGTCGAAGGCTTCGAACAGTTCCTCGATGATCGCAGGCGCCAATCCTTCGAATGGTTCGTCGAGCAGAAGCACTCTGGTATCGCCAGTCAGCGCGCGGGCCACGGCCACCATCTGTTGTTCGCCGCCGGACAGGTAATCGGCAGGCGAGCGCCAGCGCTGCTTGATGCGCGGGAAGAACGAGAATATGCGCTCCTCGTCCCAATGTACGCCGGCACCGTTGCGTCGCTTCAGCCGGCCCAGTTCCATGTTTTCCGCGACCGTCATTCCAGCGAACAGCCCGCGCCCCTGGGGAACGTACGACAAGCCCTGACGGGTAATGACGGCCGGTGGCTTACCGGCCATTTCCATGCCCGCGAGGGTCACCGTTCCGGAGCGCGGCGGCGCGATGCCGACGATGGTTTTCAGAACTGTTGATTTGCCGGCGCCGTTGCGGCCGAGCAGCGCGACGATCTCGTTTTCCCGCACGTCGAAGGAAACAGCGCGTAGGATGTGGCCTTTACCGTAGAACGTATCGACTCCGGCCAGCGTGAGCAGTGGCGTGTCTTTGGCGGCTGATGCGCGATGCTTCTCGGCCAGAGCATGTGCGCCGGAGCCGATATAGACCTCCTGCACGCGCGGCGAGCTGCGGGCGTCCTCGACGGTGCCGTCGACCAGCACCTGACCCTCGTTCATGACCGTCACCGCATCCGCGATCTGAAACACGCGGTCGATGTCGTGCTCCACCAGTAGCACCGGAATATCGTGCGAAATCTGCTCGATCAGATTGCCGACGCGATGGCGTTCTGCGGCAGCAAGGCCAGCAAGCGGCTCGTCCAGCAACAGCACGCGCGGTTTGGTTCCGATCGCCAGGGCCATGTCGAGTAGCCGTTGTCCGCCATAGGACAGCGAACCGGCTTCCGCACGTTCGACGCCCTTCAAGCCCATGGTTTTGATGACGGCTGCGGTTTCGTCATTGACGTTGGTGAGATCGCGCGCCGCCGTCCACACGCCGAAGCGCTGTGGCGCGCGTGATTGCACGGCCAGTCGCACGTTTTCCTCGACACTGAGCGCGGGAAACAGATTGGTGATCTGGAACGACCGCCCGACGCCTGCGGCGGTCATCGCTTCCGGCGCCAGCCCGGAGACATCGCGGCCTTCAAGCAGGACGTATCCGCCGTCTGGCGGAAACATGCCCGATATCACGTTGAACGCGGTTGTCTTGCCGGCACCGTTGGGACCGATCAGCGCGTGCAGGCTGCGATCGGCGACGGAGAAGCTGGCACCCTGAACCGCGCGAATGCCACCGAAACTCTTTGCGATTTTGTCGACGACGAGCACCGGCTCTTGCGTGTGCGCGGTGGGCTTCAGGAAGTCCGGCAGCTCGACATCGCCGGCCTGACGGGCAGCCATGGCCGCGTCTTCAACGACTTTCGGCCGGAAGGGCGCGGTCAGCCGTTCGTAAACGCCAACAAGACCCATTGGCGAAAACACGATGAAACCGACGAAAAGCAGGCCGAAATAGAACAACCAGTTCGGCGTCATGCTGGACAGGTAATCGCGGAAAATCACGAAAAACAGCGCGCCGAGCGCCGGGCCGAGAAAACTGCGCATGCCGCCGATCACGACCATTGCCAGCAGTTCGCCGGAAAACGCGATGGAAATGGGTTCGGCCGAGGTCATGCGGTTGTTGAACAGCAGCAGCATGCCGGCGAGGCCGGTCAGCGTCGCTGACAGCACGAAGGCCAGCAGTTTATAGCGATTGGTCGGGTAGCCGATGAAACGGGCGCGCTGTTCGTTCTCGCGGATCGCGACCAGCACGTGCCCGACCGGCGATCGGTGAAATCGCCACAGCGCGAAAACCACCGCGAACGCGATGGCTGCCACGAGCGCGTAGAAGTTCGTCGCTTGCTCGAAGTTGATGCCAAACATCTGTGGTCGGCGGATGCCACCAAGGCCATCTTCGCCGCCGGTCATGGCTGTCCAGCGGAAGGCGACAGCGTAGAGCATCGCTGTGAGCGCGAGCGTCAGCAGTGCGAAGTAGACTCCGCGTCGCCGCAGGATGAGAAAACCGAACACGGTTGCGACGACCGCGATGATGACGAGGCCGAACAGGATCGGCAGGAAAAACGATTCCGGGAACAGATTGCGCTGCGCGATGCCGGCGGCATAGGCGGCAAGGCCGAACCACGCGCCATGACCGAAGGAAACGAGGCCGGTGTGCCCGACCAGGATGTTGAGCGCCATACAGGCGATGGCGAAAATCACCACTTCCGACGCCGAGGTGACGCCGAGGCCGATGGCCGTCAGCCCAAATGGCAGCAGCAAAAGCGCGGCGGCGGCGATCAGCAGGGACGAGCGATCCGGTTGCATCCTGAGGCCCTCACTCGAACCGCTGGATGCGCTCGCCGAACAGACCGCGCGGTCGGAACAGCAGCACAAGGAGCATCATCAGATAGATGACGGCGGTCGATGCCTGGGCATATCCCGCCGCAATCGTCATGCCCTTGACCAGACCGACCAGCACGGCCGCGACGATCACGCCCCAGAACGAGCCGAGCCCGCCGATCACAACCACGACGAACGCCGGCGTAATGATCTCCTGCCCCATGGCTGGATGGATCGAGTAGATCGGCGCCAGCAGCACGCCGGCGAGGCCCGCGAGCCCGATGCCAAGCGCGGCGACGCTGGCCATGTACGGCTGCAGCGAAATACCGAGCGCGCCGACCATGTCAGGATTCTGGACGCCCGCGCGCACCACGCGCCCGAACGCGGTTTTGTTCAGCAGGAACCACAGTGCTGTTACGCACAGAATCGCGATGCCGAGCAGAATCGTGCGGTAATAGGAATAAATGAAATCGCCGACGATGATCTGGCCACGTAACGGCTGAGGAATTGCGAAAGATAACGGTGCCGCGCCGAAAATCATGCGCAATGTCTGTTCCGCGACTAACGCCAACCCGAATGTCAGCAGCAACGAGAGGATCGGATCGCTGCGATAAAAGTGCCGGAACAGGAAGCGCTCGATCACGATGCCCAGCAGTGCGACGGTTATCGGTGAAAGAACCAGTGCGCCGCCGAAGCCGACATGCGGCGCAATCAGCACGGTGACATACGCACCGATGGCGTAGAATGCGCCATGCGCCAGATTGACGATGCCGCCGAGCGAAAAGATCAGCGAAAGGCCAAGCGCGATCAGCAAATAATATACGCCGTCGAGCAGGCCGTTGAGCACCTGCTGAACGAAGAGGGTCGACACGA
>JAEZBU010000361.1 GCA_023426855.1 Pseudomonadota bacterium
GAAGATGTCGATGTCGGGCTGCACTTTGCGTGCAAATTCCTCGAACACAAGGTGCTGATACTGCATCTCGGTGACGAAGCGTGCCGATTGAAACAGGCGTTCGCCATCCCAGTTGCCATTGGCATCAAACCACTCAGCGATAAAAGCCGTATCCCCAGAATTTAGGATGACCTCCTTCATATTCTCCACGAGGCGGTTGTGCTCGGCGTGGAAAACGAAGTGAACCGTGGTCAGGCCGATGTTCTCGTTGCCGCGGCCGTCACCGGTGATGAAGTGCGCGTCGAGAAGCTCGTTGTCGTAGGCGGTCTGCTGGCCGCGTAGATCAAAGCCACCGTCATACCCAACTGAATCGTCGGGATCGGCCTGCAGGACACCCCCGACAGCGACTGGAACGGCAGCGTGCGCAATGTCATCAAGAAACGCATTGCCTGTACGCGCAGCGGAGACCGTTTCCCCATCCTCAATAACGTTTCCGCCGAATAGAATAGTGCCAACCGGTAGTTCAATAGCTGACGGATTGATCGGCTGGGATGGACTGCCCTCGACATAGATGGGTGCGCCGTTCACGTCGAAAGCGGCGAGAACCTGCGCATAGCCATTCTCACCCCGGATGAACTCGCCGTAGGGGTCTGTCAGGAGTACCGGAACTTGACCCACATCCAGGTCGGTCAACTCAATACCGAGCATATCCCGCGCCTGGGCTTTCACGTCCGCCCAGGTGGCCAGGCCATGGCTGGCACTCTCAAGCAGAAGACCGGTCGCAACCGGCTTTCCGTCCACCATCTCGTATTCGCGCAGGAACACCTGATGCGAGGGATGCGACGTGTAGGTTTGGTTCTGATCGACCCACGGCGTAGTGACGTTCGCCGCGCCGTCACCAATCGTGGCGCGGGTCATCGCCATGAAGTTGGTGTGCGGAGAAGCCGGATCGTACAGCGGATCGTCAGGCTGCAGCGGAATGTACACAGTGCCATTGCCGCCCTTCGACACCAAGTCCAGGCCGTGATCGAAGAACTGACCGAACAGCGTGAACCACGAGTTGTAGGACGCCGACAACCCCTCGTCCGGCGCCACGTTGGGCAGCTTGACCGTCGGGCCATCCATCTCGATGCCGTATTCATCGAGGAGCGAGCCAAGTGCCTGCGTCTGTTCCTGTGCCGCGCTTTGCGCAGCCGCTGCAGTAGCAACGTCTTCTTGCGCGGAAGTCCACGCTGCAATAAGCCCCGGGATTTCCGCTGGATTTGTGGACTCCGCAATTGCCTGCAAGGCTTCGCTTGCCGCAGCCTGGGCATCGGCCAGAGCAGCGTTTGCCGCCTCCAAATCTACAAGCGCATCAGGATGCGCCTGATGCGCCGCGCGGATAGCCGTCACGCCCTCAACGATCTCCGCTTCCGAATAACCCGCATGGCGCAGCGCGGCTGCAATCACGGCCGGGTTTGAAAGTGTTTGATCGACGATCAGATTCGAAATGATGCGCGGGCTCGCGTCGACGACAGTCCCAGGTTGGATCGAAACATGAGGCGTCTCGCCTCCATCCGCACCGGGCGTGTAATCATTCTGATCGACCGTGATGGCACCGTTGCCAAAAGAAATGCTTCCGCTGCCATCAACCCAATTCGGGGTGGTCAACCGCGGAAACGGCTCCCCCGACGCGCCCCACTGCTCGCGGCCAGGAACGATGTTGTTATAGCTGCCATCAACGGTACGGAGGCCGAGCGGCAGTAATGGGCTGTCCACCAAATCCGTCAGGGGCGTGCCATTGGCGTGGGCTTCCGCGATCTTGATCTGCGCGAGAATGAATTGCAGGTCATGTTGGTTCACAGTGAAAGTCATGGCCGCTTACTCCCAACTCTGAATCAGTTGAATTTGTGCGTGCGCGTCCGGAACGGTGACGTTCCAGCGCGGTGTTTCGGGTTGTGACGTTCAATTGGAATTGGCTGGAGGCGCGTGCCGTCCGGCAACGAACTCTCGTTGCGGGGCAACTGATTACGCCCATCCAAGGTAAGCCATTGGGTCAGAGCCTGGACGCTCTGTACGGCAGCGTTTTGAATTGCGGCACGGAATTTGTTAATCAGTTTACGCAAATCCTGCATACTGAAACTCCGTACTAACGCATTTGCTGCTACCAGGAGTTGTGGCCGGACCCGCAAACGTCATGACAAAAACAATTCTTGCTACGTATGCGGACTCTTTCGGGCTACAATTCCGTCAGCTTGAAACATCGCTTAATCGAATGTTTACAGAATGACGCAGGATGCGACAGGGCAGGACGTCCAACGATCGATAGGGACCATGGACCGCTCTGCGATCAGACTTTGGTCTGATCGTTTTCGGACTATTGGCCTAGCGTCGCTGGCCGACCAGTGGTCCAAACGCACCCTTTCCACCCGATTTGTTATCGTCTCATCGGTGGCAATCTGCGCGCTCATGCTGGCCATCGGCTCATGGATCGACGGCCGCATCCGTCTCAGCGTCATCCAGAACGCTTCGTCCGGCTCAGCAAGCTACGTTCAGATGCTCGTCAACAGCCACGTCCAGGATTTGGCGACTGGCAATCGGCTGTCGGAAGCGTCCGTTCGCGCACTCAGCCAGTTGTCGACCTCCACCGATCTCGGCCGCACTATCCTCGCGGTGAAAATCTGGCGGTCGGATGGGGCAATTGCATTTTCTACAAATGACAGCAGCGTGGGCATACGGCCGCCCGCAACACCGGAATTGACCGGCGCCCTGTCGGGTCTTGTCATGGCTGATTTCGACGATCGGATTGATGCCGAGTCGTCGACCGAGCGCACCTACGGCGTGCCGATATTTGAACTCTATGTGCCGATCGTTGAAACCGGAACGCAGCGCATTATCGCGGTAGCGGAATTCTACGAGGACGCGACTGAAATCATCCGGGATTTCACATCGGCAAGGCAACAGAGCTGGTTTGTTGTCGGTGGCCTGACGCTGTGCATGCTCCTGAGCCTTATCGGCATCGTGCATCATGGTTCGATTACGATACGTATGCAGGCAAACAGACTGCAGAACACCGTCGCGCAGCAAAACAGCCTCTTGCAGCAAAATGAAGAACTGCGCGCCCGCCTGGCCCGCGCGCACCTGCAAAGCTCTGCGAATACCGACAGGCAATTGCGGCGCCTTGGCGCCGACCTGCACGACGGCGCCGCGCAACTCCTCAGCCTGGCGCTTCTCCGGTTGGACGATCTCGCGCCGATCAAGCCAAATCAGAGGGAAGATGCGAACGCGCAGCGGGTGGAAGCGTTTGTTTCGGTACGTCAGGCTTTGCGTGACGCGCTAACGGAAGTCAGAGACGTTTCATCGGGTATTTCCCTGCCGCACCTGGAAACCCAGCGGCCCGATGATGTCGTCCGGTCCGCCATCAGCATGCACGAACAGAGGACAAAAACGCGCGTCGATGTCGAGCTTCAGCCGCTTCCGGATGAACTGCCGCTCATTCTCAAGACCTGTATATTCCGCTGCATCCAGGAATGTTTGTACAATGCCTTCCGCCATGCACAGGGCAAAGGCCAGTTCGTCTCCGTATGGAGCCGTGCCGGCGCAATAAACCTTATTATTAAGGACCAGGGCCCCGGCATGCCGAAACACGCTCAAAGCCAACCCGGCAAAACACTGGGTTTGGCCGGCCTTCGCTATCGTGTCGAGGCTTTGAACGGTCGCTTCGAAATCCGCGCTGCCGAGGGCGGAGGCACATTGATTTTTGCAAGTCTTCCGATGGAACAGCCGGTATGACCCTGCGTATTGCCATTATCGATGACCACCCATTGATGCGGCAGGGAATTGAATACACGCTGCGCCGCGAGAAGAATTTTCATGTCGTCGCGACAGGCGGCAGCGCGGATGAGGCGGTGGCCATTGCGCGAGATTATAAGCCGGACGTGATTTTGCTCGACATCAGCTTGCCGGGATGCGGATTGGCAGCAGCTAAAGCGATAACCGCTGCCGACCCGGCGATCCGCATTCTGGTGTTGACGGTTTCAGAACGGCATGAGGACGTGTCGGCCGCGCTAAAGGCTGGCGCACGCGGATATATTCTCAAAGGCATTGGCGGCGGCGATCTGGTTAAAACAATTTGCTCGGTCGCCGCCGGAGAAACCTACATCACGCCCCAATTCGCGGCGCGCCTTCTGACAAAGCCAGCCGAAGTCGCGGATCCTGCCGCGGACAGTATCGGCCAGCTCAGCCTGCGTGAACAGCAGATCCTCAAGGAAGTGTCTCTCGGCCTGACCAACAAAGAAATCGCCAAAAAGCTCAATCTGAGCGAAAAGACCGTGAAGCATTACATGAGTGGCGTTCTGCAAAAACTCAGCGCACGCAATCGCGTCGAAGCCGTTGTGGCATCCCGGCGGCTGATGGCAGGTCAGACCTCGAAATGAGCCGCTGACTGTCAGCGCGCCCGCAGCGCCTTACTAGAATGAACCGCCGGTCGTAAACCTATCATCGTCATCATCGCGACGCCTGCCTCCACCGGTCGGAAAACCGATTGGCGGAATCCATCCACCTTGGGAATTTGGCCGCCGCCAATCGCCCCCACGCGGGCCGTCATCGCGATCCTGCCGCGGCAACGGGAACGGGAACGAACGATCGCCACCAAAATCGGGCCGGCCTTTCGGATAGCGCAGCCCAAACCCTGCCCGGATCAGATCCCACAGAATGCCACTGCGAACCACGCCCTCAAGAATTTGCGCCAGCACTTTTCCAAGTTGGTTCTCATTGCCGAACGTCGCATTCGGATGATCGTAACCAGCCCCCCGAAACTTGTCGCGGGTCCGCTCCACCTCGACGCGGCGCTCCGCGATGGTTTTGGCCGACCGTCGCAGTTCAACGATTTCACTATCGACGCGTTCGACGCGCGCATTGAGATCGCCGATACGCCGAACGATCGCATCATCAGTGTCGGTGGCTGTGCGGCGCGCCTCACGCATCAGCGTCGACAGGTCATCCTGTGCATCGGCGCTGGCAATCAGCGCCAGCGCTTCGTCATAGGCTGCGCTGTCCTTGCCATTGACCAGTGCGCCGCGCTTCTCGTCGAGCGTGCGGAGTTCGGCTTGCGCCGTATCGACGGTCTTATCAACGGCGGCCAGACGTTGGCGCCCCGCCTGAATGCTTTGTTCCAGCGGGCCGGAACCCGCCTCGGTCAATGCCTGGGCTTCGACGTCGGCCTGTTCCGACCGACGCTGCTCAACGATCGCCTGCTGGACTTTCGCGTGTTCACGCAAGCGCACCGGAATCTCGAGCAGCATGGCGTAGTTCGGCCTGGCATCGAGATATCCGATATAACGCGCGGCCATACGATCGAAGATGCGCCCGATCAGGCTTCCGCGATAGTGCGACGTCCCAAAGCCGATGGACCAGAGATAGTTGAACAACCGGTCATCGTCATATGGCTTGCGCTTTTCGGCGAGTTCGTTTTCCCATTGCGTCGCCTTTTTATCCGCCTCGGTTGCGATCAATTGCGCGGCTTCGACTGCCGATTGCGCCCGCTGCCATGCGGGAGACGCTTTAATGGTCGTTTCGATTTTTTCCCGAAGTGCCTGCAGCTCATTGACGACGGCTTCAAGCGCCGCCGCGGCAGCGCTGCGTTCCTTCTCGGCGCCTTCCAGATCCAGGATCAAGCGCTGCCGCTGACCGGTAATCGTATCGAGTTGCTGGCGGCGATCCTCTAGCATTGCAGCCGCGCGCATCTCGGCGGCATCAAGATTGTCGACCAGTCGCCGGGCGGTGATTTCGTCGAGCTTCACACGCGCCAGTTCGCGAAACGCAGCACCACGGTCTTTCCGAATGCGCTCGGCCTCGGCGGCCGCCGAACGCAAAGCGCTATCCAGCTCGCCTTCCTGGCGATGCAGGTTGGATATCGTGCTTTCAATACGCTCGAGAGTTTGTCGTCCGGTCCACATTCGGTGAGCTGCCGCCTATCCCGCTACCACTTGGTGATTGCGCCGCCATCGAACGGCATGGCGTAATCGACGCCCAACTTTCCGCGGCGCTTCACGCCAAACGTATTGTTCTGGATGATGCCGTCGTCGCGTTTGTCGGCTGCGATTGCGTTATATGTCGCCTCTGGCACGCGCACCGCGAAACGGTCCACCGTTTCGGTTTCGCCGGTTTCCTCGTTGCGGATCGGCAGCGACAGTTTTTTGCCATCCGGCGCGATTGGCTCGACGATAATGTAATAATTGCGCCCTTGCGGCTGTTTTGGCGGTCTGCGCCACACGCCACTGGCTTCACCAGGCCGCGAAACGATACGCAGCGTGTATTCCGACGTGACCTGGTTGCGCAGCTCTACGAGGTCGTTGTTTACGCGCCGCATGCCGGCAACATCGCCGTCGCGGATCATGCGCTCGCCATCCGCCAGCAACGCATCCGCCTTCTGGCGCGCGGCGTCTTCGGTGGTCAGCATGAAGATGTCGCTGTGCACCTGCCGGATGCTGTTCGGCAGCGTGACGTTCTTTTCGATCCGGGACTGTTGCGCGGCCTGCTGCGCGGGGCGGCTGACGGTGACGTAGTAGACACCCCACACCAGCAGCAGCGCCGCCGCGGCGATGCCGGTCCTGCGTCCAAGCACGCCACGGCGCGCCCAGATCTCCAGCATGGTTCGCGTCCAGGAGCTCGCCGCGGGTACATAGGTGAAGCGACTTTCGCGCAGCGCATTTACACCCTGCGCCAGCACGCTGTCGGGAACCGTGATGCCCTGCTGGCTATAGATTTCGCGCAGCCGGGCGATCAGCTCGGCTTCGCGATCCTCCTCGTTGAGCTCGCGGCGCACGAGATCGTCGCGATGGCGCAGTGTGTCCACCACGTCCATCGCGATCATGACATCGTCGAGCGTGTGCGGCTTTTCCTCAACCGCGGATACGTCAGCCATTAGTCAGCGGTCTCCCCGCCTGCTCAGTCGTGCGTCGGTGGCAGGCTCTCGGCTGCTGCCGTAATCCGTGCGATCCGCTGCTTGCCCTCTTCCACGGCCTCGCGGATTTCGTTCGAGTTCTGCGTGGCGAGCTTACGCATCTCGACGATGATCTCTCCGGAACGGACCTGGAAGTTGACCACGCTGTCGACGAGTTGCTTGACCGCATCGGCGCGAATGGTCGGACCGTAGCCGGTGCGAATGGCGGCTTCCTGAACTTTGTCGCCGATCTTGCCCAGGTCTTCCAGGCTCTTGGACATGCCTTCCTTCATGGCCTCGAGCGTCTTGGTCGACTCGTGCAGCCCGAACATGCCTGTGAACGACGCCTTCAGCGCGGTCAGCACGCTGTCGTTGGTGGAAAAGAAGGACACGGCCTGGCTGTAGACGCGCTCCTTGGCCGACGTCGTCTGCATCAGACGCGCCATGATCACTTCCGACGTGTTGTAGGAGATGGTCATGTTGTCGGAGAGGTCCTTGGCGATCTGGTAGCGCTTTTCCTCTTCCTGCGTGCGGCGCAGTTCCTCGTCCCGGGCGAGTTCCAGCTTGGCGCGCTCGGCCGGCTCAGTGCCGGTGAAGCCCGCAACCTTGGCGGAGGACTCATCCAGTACCTTGCGTGCAGCGTTGAGTTTGCCTTCCGCGGTTTGCAGCACTTCCAGCGCCATCACTTCGGCATGCTTCAGCGCTCCGCGATAGTCGCGATAAGCGTCGAGGATCTTGGCCTCGCGCTCGATCTGGTTCTTGGTCTCCTTCGTGACCGACAGATACACATCGCGGATCTTGTCGAAACGCTCGGAGATGTCGCCGCGCGCCACCTTCATCCAGATGTTGCTGCCGCGTTCAAAAATGTCGATCTTGCCGTCCTCGACCTGATCGACCAACCGCTTGGCATCGTCACGGATGGAATTGAATCCGTTGGTGATGTCCTGATACCGCTGGCCGATTTCCATCTGCGCGGTCTGCTCGCGGACAACCTCGTTGAACACCTCACCCTGGCCCAGCGTCCGGGCAATCAGCGTGATCTTGTCCTTGTCGAGATCGGAGATCTTCTCCAGCAAAGCGTTGATCGGCGCGGGCTCGACCTTGGACGGCATCAGCCCCATATCGCGCAAGGTTCCCGCAGCTTTGTCCAGATACTGCATCGGCGATTTCACGGCGACGTCTGTCATGTTGTCCTCTTAACCAGGTATGCCTGTACGGCCTCAAACGAGTCCCCAGCGCGACATATCGTAAGCAATCGTGAGCCGTTCAATCGTTTTGACAAGTTCGCGAGGACAAGAATTTCAAAATTCACCACGGGTTGCATATAGCTTTCGTTGCCCGAGCAGCACCCATTAGGCACCCAACCCGGTGCGTCCTATAGTGTGGCGAGCGAGATCGCCCCTCGTTGCTGCGGTGCAGAGACCCAACCCATGCCTGATGTTAACCAATCCCATAGCAGTCCGGACGCCACCCGCGCAGGCGAGCTGGAAGTGCCCCTGCCTGACCGCACCGATGCGCACCTGGTCTTCATCGGGCGCATCCGTACGCCGTTTCTCACCCGCGATGATTGTCCGCGCCAAGGGCGCCCGGATGGCCCGGTATGCCGCATCGAGATCCATGAGCCTTGGCGACCGGCCCTCAAAGGGCTTGAGCAATACAAGGCGATCGAAGTCATCTATTGGCTGCATCAGGCGCGGCGCGATCTCGTCCAGCAAAGTCCGAAATCGGACGGCAACGTGACCGGCACGTTCGCACTACGCTCACCGCTACGGCCCAATCCGATCGCGGTTTCTCTGGTCTCGCTGGTTGCAGTGGAGCCGGATGGCTTGCTGGTGCGCGGGCTCGATTGCCTGGATGGCACACCGCTGGTCGATATCAAACCGGATCGCTGCGCTTACTCACCGGCCGCCCCGCTGCGCGCCGGCAAGCAGGCGCCGTAACGCTCTGCCGCCAAATCACTCCGGACCGATCGAGCAGGATTGCGGCAGCATAAACGGGATGCCGTTCACCGGCGGCGTATTCATGCGCACACTGCAGCGGAACGCCTCGGACAGCAGTCGATCCGTCAGAACCTCGGCAGCCGGTCCGCTCGCCAGAGTCCGGCCGTCCGATAGCAGTTGGATCTGGTCCGCATAACCTGCCGCCAGATTGAGATCATGCAGCACAGCCAGCACCGCCCTGCCCTCAGCGGCCTGTCGGCGCAATTCCTGCAGGACGACGATCTGATGCGCGATATCGAGGCTCGATGTCGGTTCATCGACGAACAGCACCGACTCCTCCGGCGCGCTCCTGGCGGCCTCGAGCTGGCACAGTGCGCGCGCGATATGCACACGCTGGCGCTCACCGCCCGACAGATTGGTATAAACACGATCCGTCAGGTGGCTCAGGCCGAGACGTTCCAGCATCGTGATGGCGGACTGCCGTGCGGAACGGCTCGGCGGCTGCAAGCCGGGTACGGTAATGCCCAGCAGCACGACTTCCAGCACCGTGAACGGAAACGCCAGCACTGAATGCTGCACGACGACCGCACGACGGCGCGCCAGCGCATCGGCCGACATCCCCGCGATATCCTGCCCTTCACAGGTGATCCGCCCCGACGTGGGCTTCAACTCGCCGGTCATCATCCGCAGCAGGGTGGATTTCCCGGCGCCATTCGGCCCGACGATCACCACCAGCCGGCCCGGTTTCAGGCCCAGCGTCACGTTGTCGATAAGCTTTCGCCCACCGACCACATAGGAAACCGCTTCGGCCTGCATCATGACGTAGACATCGCCTGCCCGCGTTTCACAACGAGATGCAGGAACACCGGAGCGCCGACGATGGCCATGATGATCCCAATCGGCAGTTCGGCGGGCGACACGATCACCCGCGCCACGATGTCGGCGACGATCACCAGTGCGGCGCCGATCAACGCCGAACCCGGCAGGACGACACGATGGTCGGGACCGGCGATCAGGCGCACCAGATGCGGCACCACGATGCCGACGAAGCCGATGATGCCGGCAACCGCGACCGCCGCACCGACAGCCGCAGCCGTGAGAAGAACGATGCGGATCTTGGCGCGTTCCAGATCGATGCCGAGGTGGAATGCTTCGGCTTCGCCCAGAAGCAACCCATTCAACGCGCGCACCATGCCGGGCAGCATGAGCGCCAGGACGACGGCGAAAGGCAGAACGCCCAATACTTTGCTCCAGCTCGAACCACCCAGCGAGCCCATCGTCCAAAGCGTGAGGTCACGCAACTGCCGGTCGTCACTCACATAAGCGACAAGACCGCTCAGTGCGCCGGCAATCGCGGCCAGGGCGATGCCCGCCAGCAGCAGCGTGCCGACCGCCGTGGTGCCGTGTTTGCGCGCGACCAGCATAAGAATGAGCGTCGTAGACAGGCCGCCTGCGAATGCCGCGAGCGGCAGCGCATAAATGCCGAACAGCCAGACCAATGGCGCTGCAAAACCGCCGCTGAAGGCGATCATCACGACAGCGGCGAGCGCCGCTCCGGATGACACGCCGATCAGGCCGGGATCGGCCAGCGGATTGCGAAACAGCCCCTGCATCAGCGCACCGGACGTCGCCAATGCTGCCCCGACAAACGCAGCAAGCAGCGTCCGCGGCAATCGCACCTCAAGAAGCACGAGCCGCGCCTGGATGTCCTCTGCGGACTGCGCCCCAAACAGCGCGGCCGATACAGCCCGCGGCAACGATGAAAGCGTCAGCCCGGTCGGACCAATGGTCAGCGACGCTGTGAACACGACCACGAGTACGGCCGCGCTCACGTAGATCAATCGACGCGCCACGGATTCCCGGGTCGTGCCGAGCTGCGCAGTCGATGCAGGCAGTGTCGTTTGCATCGCCAAGGTGTTGCTGCCTTACTTGGCGAGATCGGGGTAAAACTGTTCCATCAACTCCTTGGCCGCGTCCGGAGTTCGCGGACCGAATCCCAGCAGATACAGCGCATCCATCGTGATGATCTTGTTGTTTTTGCCCGCTGGCGTTGTTTGCACGGCAGCCAGCGACGCGATCTGCTCGGCCACGTTGTCGACGCCAGGACGCTTCATCGTCACGATCACGTCCGGCGCCAGCTCGATCATGGCTTCGGAGCTGAGCGGCCGGTATCCGGTGATCTTCGACGCGACGTTTTCCGCACCCGACATCCGGATCATCAGGTCCGCTGTCGTGCCGGTGCCGGCGATCAAAGCCCGGCCATCCGTCACGCTCATGATGAAGATGACGCGCGCCGGCTTGGCGATCTTGGCACGCTGTGCGTCCACCGCATCGAATTTCGCAGAAACCGATTTCGCCAGCTCCTCAGCCTGGCTCTGTGCGCCGACAGCCTTGCCGACCAGCCGTATCTTGCTGATCAAGCTGTCGCGATTCTCATTCTCCGGCAGACTTACCAACGCAACAGGAGCACTCTTCAAGGCGGCCATGACTTCCGGGGGGCCGGCCTGCGCGGTTGCCAAAATCAGCGTGGCGCCGGTCGACAGCACACCTTCGGTCGAGAGCGCCCGCATGTAGCCGACATTGGTCTTGCGCATCGCCTCGGCTGGATAAAGGCTGGTGGCGTCGACGCCGACGATCTTGTCGCCGAGGCCCAGGGCGTAAAGGATCTCGGTCGTATCACCGCCTATGCTGAGGACACGGGAGGCGTCCTTGATATCTACGGTGCGGCCGCTCGAATCGACCACCTCTGCCGCAAGGGAAGGCTGCAGCAAACATGCCGCAGCCACTGCCGACATCGCGGCAAGTCCAAAAAGTCGCTTCATAATCCGGCGCCCCGCCCTTGCATCACTTACTTCGTTAGAATCAGTTTGCCGTTCGACGTGATGCGAAGCCGGTAGTCTTCGCCGTTGTGCTCGAGAATGGCCTGCCGCGTCCCGGCAAGCAGATCGGCAACACGCAATCTGATCATGGTGGATTGCACCGATTCACCAGGTTTGGCGGACGCTGGACGAGAGGGCAGGTTGCGCGGGTCGTGGATCTTCATCATGTTCATCGAACTGTCTCGCTGATGCTCTCTGCGCATGGTCGCGAAATGCGCTGAACTTGTGCGCGCGCATCGCGGCGTCGCATCGCTATGATCATATTTCTTGACGTACAAAGTCAAGAATGAATAGCGTGCAGCAAGCAAGGGCATGAGCACGCACCGCCCTGCCGGTCTTTAGTGCAGCGAGGATGCGCGGCAGCGCTTGCATAGGCATCATCGGCTCGCCGTCAGCTTCAGACCAAGTGATAACGTTTGTGCGACGCAAGACCCCGACACCAGAAAGGACTGCCAGAATGTATATCGCCATGAACCGCTTCAAAGTCGCCAAAGAGTCTGGTTCGGATTTCGAACGCCTTTGGCTGAGCAGAGACAGCCACCTGCACGAGCTCCCGGGATTCGTCGAATTCCAGCTACTGAAGGGGCCTGAGCGGGAAGACCACATCCTGTATTCGTCGCACACGGTCTGGGACTCGTACGACGACTTCGTGAACTGGACGAAGTCCGATCAATTCCGCAAAGCGCATTCCAATGCAGGCGGCAGCTCCATTCGCCCGCTCTATCTGGGACATCCCGAGTTCGAGGGCTTCCATGTTCTCCAGGATATCAAGGCTGCAGCACCGCGCGCGGCTGAGTAACGGGCTACGGCGCACGTCTTTCCCGGAAGACGACGCCAACCAGCGGGGGACCGATTTCAACATGGCCACTCTTCAACAACTCTCCGAACGCCTCGCGAGCGATCCGGACGGCGTGCTCGAGCGGATCGCAGCCGAATACAAGGTGTCGACGTTCGAGGTCGTCAAAGCATTGCCGGCATCGCACAGGACCCTCGTACCGGGCAGCCGGTTCGAGACTCTCATGGACGAACTACGGTCCTGGGGCGAGATCCTGTTCATCGTGCATACGCCGGATATCGTGCTCGAGTGCGTCGGAATCATTCCGAAAGGCACGATCGGCCGGGGCTATTTCAACCTGCACGGTGACAGCCCGATCGGAGGACATATCCGCTTCGAGAACTGCACGGATATCGCGTTCGTATCGCGCCCGTTCATGGGCCGCGAGTCGCGCTCGATCCAGTTCTTCAACGCTGGCGGCGATGCAATGTTCAAGATCTTCGTGCGCCGCGACGCCGAGCGCAAGCTGCTGCCTGAGCAGGTTGCGCACTTCGACGCCCTGCAGAAGAAGCTTGCGGCTTGAGCGCCCGACCACATCCGACTTTTGGGTGATGCCGCGTTGCATCCTTACCCAATAAGGGCACAGTCCAGACGAAACGCCGTCTGGACAATGAACACATTTGCTCTCAGCGAGCGAATCGGTTCTGCATCACACTTGCGACCTCAAGCTCACAAGGAGGGCTGAAATGGACATCGCCAGTATACTTGCTCAAGTCATCGGTGGTGGCGTAGGTGGCGCGGCCGGCGGAAAGTTAATCAAGGACTCCGACCTCGGATCGATGGGTAATCTCATCGTCGGAGCGCTCGGTGGTCTGGCCGGGAATACGGTGCTTGGCTCACTGCTCGGTTCCGTCACCGGCGCGGCAACGGGATCTGCGGATATCGCGGTTCTCGCCGGTCAGTTGGTTGGCGGCGGCGTTACGGGCCTGATCGTTCAGGTGGTTGTCGGATTGATCAAGAACAAACTGATTGGCGCGCGCTAAGGCGTCGGCCATTCCGGGCTCCAAGGCCGGCAGCAGAGAGATCTGCTGTCGGCTTTTTGTTTAAGTTCACTCCGCCGGCGCAACTGCGGCATCCGGTTCGTCGACCGTCGCGATGTGCTTCCGGCCGATGAACGAGTACACCACCGGCACGACGAACAGTGTCAGCAGGGTTCCAACCGTCATGCCGCCGGAAATCACCCAACCAATCTGCTGACGGCTTTCTGCGCCGGCACCGGTGGCAAGTGCCAGCGGGATAGCGCCGAGCACCATGGCACCCGTCGTCATCAAAATGGGCCTCAGGCGCAAAGCGGCAGCCTCGATAATCGCATTGTATTTGTCGCGACCGGCTTCCTGCTGCTGATTGGCGAAGTCCACGATCAGAATGCCGTGCTTCGTGATCAGGCCGACCAGCGTCACCAATCCGATTTGCGAGTACACATTCAGCGTTCCGCCCGCCAGATACAGTGTCCCGAGCGCACCCACCATCGACAGCGGCACGGTGAGCATGATGATCACCGGATCGCGGAAGCTTTCAAACTGGGCCGCCAGCACCAGGTAGATGAAGCCCAGCGCCAGCAGGAACACGAAGGCCAGGCTCTGCCCCGTGGTGCGGAATTCCCGGCTCTGGCCGGCCAATTCCGTTTGAACATTGGCCGGCAGCACCTCGCGTGCTGTCCGTTCGAGGAAATCCAGACCTTCGCCCAGCGAATAGCCCGGCGCCAGATTGGCCTGGATCGTCACCGAGCGCATCTGGTTGAAGCGCTTGAGTTCCTTCGGCGCCACCGTCTCGCTGATCGAAACGATATTCGAGAGCTGGATCATGTCGCCGCTCGGGCCGCGCAGAAAGATGGTCGACAGCGTTTCCGGCGAGTTCCGGTCGGTGGCTGACAGTTGTACGTAGACGTCGTACTGCTCGCCATCGCGCTCGAAGCGTGTGACCTCGCGACCTCCGAGCAACGTTTCCAGCGTCCGCCCGACCAGCGAAACGTCGAGACCCAGGTCGGCAATCTTCTGGCGATTGATCTCGATGCGGAACTCGGGCGTGTTGAGCTTGAGGTCGGTGTCGACGCCATCCAGGCCCGGATAGTCGCGTATCCGCTCCATCATCAGGTCGGAGTATTCCTGCAATTGCTCGTACGTACCCGAGGTCTGGATCACGAATTCGACCGGCCGCGATCCGCCGCGCTGGCCGAACGCGTTGGGGTTCTGCGCAAAGGCTTGCACACCCGGGATCTTGCGCACCTGCGGCCCGATACCCGCGTTGAGTTCCTGCTGTTTGCGATCACGCTCCGACCAGTCGCTCAAGCGGCCGATCGCAATGAAGCGGGAGACTTCCGGCACGCCGTTGATGATCAGGCGTGAACTTACCTCCGGAATCTTCTCCATGATGGCGTCGACTTCGCTGCTATAGCGCGCCGTGTATGCAAGCGTCGCACCCTCCGGCCCGGTGCCGCGCACGATCAGCACGCCGCGATCCTCAACCGGCGACAGTTCCGACTTCAGGCTCAGGAACAGCACCACGCTTCCGGCCGCCGCGGTCAGCCCAAGCAGCACCACCGCCCAGCGTGCCGCCAACGCCCACTGCAAGCTGCGACGATAACCGGCTTCCAGGCGCTGCAGCACCGCTTCTATGGCATTGAACAGGCGACCCGGCTTGGGATTATGGCGCAGCAGCTTGGAACACATCATCGGCGTCAGCGTCAGCGCGACGAATCCCGAGACCAGCACTGCGCCGGCCAGCGCCAGGGCAAATTCGAGGAACAGGCGCCCCGTACGGCCTGTCGCGAACGCGATCGGCGCGTAGACAGCGACGAGCGTCATCGTCATCGCAACGACGGCAAACCCGATTTCCTTGGTGCCGACGATGGCCGCCTGCAGCGGACGCATGCCGTGCTCGATATGCCGCGCGATGTTTTCCAGCACGACGATAGCGTCGTCCACCACGAGGCCGATGGCCAGAACCATGGCCAGCAGTGTCAGCGTATTGATGCTGAAGCCGAACATCAGCATCAGCGTGAAGGTCGCGATCAGCGAGATCGGTATGGTGACGATAGGTATAAGCGAGGCGCGCAGCGAGCGCAGGAACACGACGATGACCAGCACCACCAGCACGATGGCTTCCAGAATGGTCGTGTAGACGGCTTTGATCGAGCGGTCGATGAACACGGCGTCGTCGTTGCCGATTGCCGCCTGCAAACCGTTCGGCAGCGATGCGTTCATCTCCGGCAGGACCGCCCGGACGGCGTTGGATACATCGAGCGGATTGGCGACAGCCTGCTTGATAATCCCCACAGTGATGGCGGGCTGGCCGTCATAGCGACTGTCGCGGCGCTCATCTGCGGCGCCGAGTTCCACGCGCGCCACCTCGCCCAGCTTGACTTGGTGTCCGGCAGCGCGCTTGACGACGATTTCGCGGAATTGTTCCGGCGTTGTCAGTCCCGTGCGCGACAGCACGGAGAATTCTCGCTCCCGGCTCTCGATGCGGCCGGACGGCAGTTCGACGTTCTGCGCCCGCAGCGCATTCTCGATGTCCTGAACAGTCAATGCGTAGGCCGCCAGCCGTTCGCGATCGACCCAGATGCGCATGGCGTAGCGCCGCTCGCCGAAGATGGTGACATCGGCGACACCGGTGAGGTTCTTCAAGCTGTCGACGACATAGCGGTCGACATAGTCGGAGATCTCCAGCGCGCTCATGCGGTCGCTGGTGAACACCATATACATGACCGCCTGCGCATCGGCCTCGACCTTGGCGATGATCGACTCGCGCACCTCGTCAGGCAGGCGGCCGCGCACACGGCTGACGCGGTCGCGCACGTCACTTGCCGCGACGTCGGGATCGACTTCAGGCCGGAACCGCACCGTGATCCGGCTCGACTCCGATCGGCTGGTCGATTCCAGCACGTCGATGCCGGCAATGCCGGCGATCGAGCCTTCCAGGATCTGGGTCACCTGGGTTTCGATGATGGTCGCCGATGCACCCGGATAGGTCGTGACCACCGACACCGTCGGTTCATCGACGTTGGGATATTCACGTACGGTCAGTTTGCTGTACGAGACGATGCCCAGCAGCATCAGAACGAGGCTGAGTACGGTGGCGAAAACGGGCCGCCGGATGCAAACCTCGATCGGGCTCACGAACGATCCTCCGAAGCCTGCGCCTGACGTTGCACGACTTCCACCGTAGTACCGTTACGCAGCTTGAGCTGTCCGGCGGTGACCACGATACTGTCGGGCTCGACACCGGACAGGATCTGCACCTCGCCGTTGGCGCGACGGCCAAGCGTCACCCTGACCTCGTGCGCTTTGCCGTCGCGGATCTGGTAGATGATCATGTCGTTGCCACGCGGGACGATGGCACTCTCCGGCACCACCACGACATCGCGAGACGTCTGGCCCATCACCAAGATGCGGGCGAACAATCCCGGCCTCAGCAGGAGATCGGGATTGGGCATGCGGGCGCGGATTTGCAGCGCGCGGCCGTTCACATCCACTTGCGGATCGATCGCGTAAATTTCGGCGCTGAATTTGCGTCCCGGAACCGCGTCGACTTC
>JAEZBU010000023.1 GCA_023426855.1 Pseudomonadota bacterium
GCCGCCGTCAGAACGCGGCCGGCTACCGCGAAGTGAACGCGCCGCAGATCCTCGACCGGGCGCTGTGGGAGACCTCAGGACACTGGGAGACCTTCCGCGAGAACATGTTCACGACGACCACGGAAGATGAGCGCCAGTTCGCCATCAAGCCGATGAACTGTCCCGGCCACGTGCAGATCTTCAAGCACGGCCTGCGGTCGTATCGCGAGCTGCCGTATCGCATCTCCGAATTCGGCTGCGTGCATCGCTACGAGCCGTCCGGCGCGCTGCACGGCCTGATGCGCGTGCGCGGCTTCACGCAGGACGACGCGCACATCTTCTGCAGCGAGGAGCAGATCGCAGAGGAATGCCTGAAGATCAACGATCTGATCATGTCGATCTATCGTGATTTCGGCTTCGAGCAGGTGGTGGTCAAGCTGTCGACGCGGCCGGAAAAGCGTGTCGGGTCCGATGAGCTTTGGGATCACGCCGAAGCCGCGATGACGAAAGTTCTCGAGCAGATCGCGGAGAAGTCCGGCGGCAAGGTGAAGACCGGCATCAATCCGGGCGAGGGCGCGTTCTACGGGCCGAAGTTCGAGTATGTGCTGCGCGACGCCATCGGCCGCGACTGGCAGTGCGGCACGACGCAGGTCGACTTCAACCTGCCGGAACGCTTCGGCGCGTTCTACATCGACGCCGATGGCTCGCGCAAAACGCCGGTGATGATCCACCGCGCCATATTCGGCTCGCTGGAGCGGTTCCTCGGCATCCTGCTGGAGAACTATGCCGGGCATCTGCCGCTGTGGCTGGCGCCGCTGCAGGTGATGGTGTGCACGATCGTGTCGGACGCCGACGACTACGCCGTGGACGTCATGAACGAGCTGCAGAGCTTGGGGATCCGTGCCGAGGTCGACCTGCGCAACGAGAAGATGAACTACAAGGTGCGCGAGCATTCGCTGACCAAGATCCCCGTGCTGCTGGTCGTCGGCAAGCGCGAGGCCGAGGAGCGGACCGTTTCGGTGCGCCGCCTTGGCAGCCAGGAAAGCCGGGTGATGACGTTGGCCGATGCGCTGGGTACGCTGACCGCCGAATCCGCACCCCCTGACGTCGCATCGAAGACGCGCCCGGAGGCCAAATGACACCGCCAGTCCTTCTGCTGATCGATTTCCAGAAGGGGTTCGACGAGATTGCGGCGCGGCAGCGCCGCAACAACCTCGAAGCAGAAGGCCGGGCCTTGAGCCTGATCGAGCTGTGGCGCGAGAAAGGCTGGCCGCTGATCCACGTCCGGCATGACTCGGTGCATGCGACCAGTCCGTTCCGTCCCGGATATATCGGCAACCAGGGCATGAACTTTACCGCTGAGCTGTCCGGTGAGCCGGTGATCCGCAAGACCGTCAACAGTGCCTTTATCGGCACCGATCTCAGCGAGCGGCTGCGCGCGCTGGGATCACCGGAGGTGATCGTCGCCGGCGCATCGACCGATCATTGCGTGACGACGAGTGTGCGTACCGGCAGCGATCTGGGCTTCCGCATGACGCTGGTGGCCGACGCTTGCTTCACGTTCGATCGCACCTCGCCGAGCGGCGCCGTTATCCCGGCCGAGACCATTCATGAGGCACACATCGCGAGCCTCGATGGCGAGTTCGCGCGGATCACGAGCTCGGCTGCGATCGTTGCTGAGTACAGCGCGACGTGATCCACCGTCACCGTGCCGCGAGATCAGTGCGGCACGGAACGGGAAAACAGATTGATCACGGCAACGCCTGCGATGATCAGCGTCAGACCGATGACGGCTGGCATGTCGAGGGACTGGCGGAATAGCAGCCAGCCGATCATCGAGATCAGCACGATGCCGACGCCGCTCCAGATGGCGTAGGCGATGCCGACCGGGATCGTCTTCAGGGTCAGGGAGAGGCAATAGAACGCTGTCACATAGCCGACTGTCGTGATGATGGACGCGACCGGCTTGGTGAAGCCTTCTGATGCTTTGAGCGCCGAGGTCGCGATGACCTCGGCAACAATTGCGATGCCGAGATAGACGAAACTCACCGGTTCCTCCTGTCGAGGATCAGCCGCGTCCGCGATACGGCGCGACGCCCTGGTCCGGCAGCCAGACCCCTGCCGGCACGTCACCCGTCTGCCAGAACACGTCGATCGGAATGCCGCCGCGCGGATACCAGTAACCGCCGATGCGCAGGAACTGCGGGTCGAGCAGTTCGACCAGCCGCTTGCCGATGGCGACTGTGCAATCCTCGTGGAACGCACCGTGATTGCGGAATGCGGCGAGGTACAGCTTGAGCGACTTCGATTCCACCAGCCAAGCGCCCGGCACGTAGTCGATGACGATGTGGGCGAAGTCCGGCTGTCCGGTGACGGGGCACAGCGAGGTGAACTCCGGCACCGTGAAGCGGGCGACGTAAGCGGTGTCGGGATGCGGGTTGGGTACGCGATCGAGCTGCGCTGCTTCCGGGCTTGCCGGAAGCTCGGACAGCTTGCCAAGTTGTGTATTCTCGAACGGATTGCCAGTCATGGCTGCCTCACGCCGGCGCGAGGCCGAGCCGCTCGTCGCGGCGGCGCAGCCAGGCGATAAAGGGAATGGCAAATACGACCATCCAGGCTTTTCCGATCACCTGTCCGGGGAGAAATTCAAGGCTGCCGAATGCCAGATACAGGAAGACGGCGCTATCGACGATGAGGCCGACCGTGCTGCTGGCGATCACTGCAAGCACCAGGCGGCGGCGC
>JAEZBU010000047.1 GCA_023426855.1 Pseudomonadota bacterium
GCCTCTGCGGCATTGGCCGCTGCCGTGACGCCGCGCGCGATGGCGCGATCCAGATTGTCAGCAACAAGATCGACGCCAGTGACGGAGAAGCCGGCTTTGACGAGATTGCCAGCCATTGGCGTACCCATATTGCCGAGGCCGATGAACGCGATCTTGGTCATTGCGGCTCCTCCCGATGTTGCTTGTTTTGTAATCTATACCATCAGCGGCCCTGCCACTGCTGGGGCCGCTTGGCGAGAAACGCTTCCAGGCCATTGCGGAAATCCTCGCTCGTATAGATGAGCGACACAAGATCCGTGTCGTCGACCTTGGGCGCGGCCTTGCGCATGCGCGCCAACAGTTGCTTGGTCACCCGCATCGTCAACGGCGCATGTCCGGCGAGCTGCTTCGCCAAGGCCTCAGCGCGCGCCATCAGCGCAGCGTGATCCTCGACCAGCTCCGAGACCAAGCCGATACGCAGCGCCTCGTCAGCCTCGATCAGCCGCGCGGTATAGATGATGTCGATAACGCGGGCCTCACCCAGCAGGCTCACCAGACGGGCCAATGTCGCTGCCGAAAGACAGTTGCCCAGCGTACGCGCGATCGGGAAACCAAACTTCAGGCTGCGCGTGCCGATCCGCATGTCGCAGCACGCCGCAATGCCAGCCCCACCGCCGGTGCATGCGCCAGAGATGGCTGCAATGGTCGGTATCGGGCAACTTTCGATGCGCGTGAAATGCTCATCGGCTTTCTTCTCGTAGTTTATCCCTTGCTCTGGCGTCTTGAAGTCGCGGAACAGTGAGATATCGGTTCCCGCTGCGAATGCGCGGTCTCCAGCGCCGGTGATGACGATCGCCTTGATCGATCCATCGGTTGGCGCGTTGGCGCAAATGTCGGCGACCTTCTCGTACATCGTGAAGGTCAGCGCGTTGCGCGCCTGTGGCCGGTTCAGGGTCACATAACCGATCTGATCCCGGACTTCATAGATAATCTCCTGATCAGCGGAACGGCTATTCGCCGTTTCAGCGGCACTCATCTCGACCTCTCATTCTGGTTTTGACCGTGCGGGTCTGTGGGTTCGCGACCAGGAAACCCCCGCCTATGCCCAATGGCAACGACTTTCGCTCTGCCCAAGCTTAATCACCCCGGGAGCGTTCGCAAGCAGTAGCCATATCGTCGGAGCCGGGTTACGCTTTCGACCAAGAGCACAAAGTGCCGGATCAGACAGGGAGGTTCAGGGGATAATGCAGACGCCCCCGCATGTTGGCTCCATCCAGGCTACGCTACGCGGCGGCTCCGCAAGACCCTGCGGCGGGCATCATGCTGCTGCCACTCCCGTTGCTGCCGGCCGCACTGCCCTACCCGTTCACCAGCTCGGCGCAGGCGGATGACATTGACTGATCTGATCGGCAATCATTCTCGTGCTTTCGCCACCGCCCTGCCCCTCAAAAACATCAGCCTTTGCTTCATGGGCTGCATGATCGGGATGCTGAGCGGTGTGTTGCCAGGCGCAGGGCCCATCGCCACCATCGCAATGCTGCTGCCTCTGACGTCTGACTTGGATCCCGTCGGGGCACTGATCATGCTGGCTGGCATCGAACGCCCGCTGAGTGCGTCGTTGCAGATGCTCGCAATCGTGCTCGTGATCATCGCGGTGCTATCCGCGATACGTCAGCGGCGCGACACTGTATTCAAAGAAGAGCCAATCGATGCGCTTGGCCGCACAAATGTAGGATAAAATGAGCGACCTTCACGAACTGACACTCTCGGCCGCGGCCCGCGGCATCGCTGCCGGTGAATTGAGCTCCGAAGCACTGGTGACCGCCTGCCTCGACCAGGTCGCACGGCGTGATCCTGAGGTCCAGGCCTGGGCATATCTCGATCCGGATCGGGCCCTGTCGCAAGCGCGCGCGGCCGATGCACGGCAGAAATCCGGCGCACCGCTTGGCCCGCTGCACGGTGTCCCGATCGGCATCAAGGACATCATCGATACGGCGGATATGCCGACGGAGAACGGCTCGCCGTATTTCAAAGGTCGCCAACCAGCCGCAGACGCCACGTGTGTCGCGGCCCTGCGCGCGGCCGGCGCGGTCATCATGGGCAAGACCGTCACAACCGAACTTGCCACGCTGAGCCCGCCTAAGACTCGCAATCCTCACAATGTGCTGCACACGCCGGGCGGCTCGTCATCCGGATCGGCTGCAGGTGTCGCATCGGGCATGATGCCCGGCGCTCTCGCGACGCAAACCGGTGGCTCGGTGATCCGGCCCGCCTCGTTTTGCGGCATCTACGCACTGAAGCCGACATTTGGCATGATCTCGCGGACGGGCGTGCTGCTGCAGTCGCACACGCTCGATACAATCGGCGTCTATGGCCGCTGCGTTGAAGACCTTGCCCTGATGGCGGACTGCATCGCGGGTTTCGACGCGTCCGATCCGTCAAGTTATCCCCAGGGGCCATCGCGGCTGGCGGCAGTCGCCAACGAGGCGCCGCCCGCTTTACCACCCCTGGCTTTCGTCAAAGGCCCGGCATGGGACGTCGCCGACGCGGATACGCAGCAAGTCTTCTCGTCATTCGTCCGCAGCTTGGGGGAGAACTGCCGGGAAACCGAACTGCCGATCCTGGACAAGGTGATCGCCTGGCAGCGCGCCGTGCAGTCGGCCGAGAACGCTGCCTACTATGGGTCGTTCGTCGCGGATGACGCGGACGTATTCACCCCTGCCCTGCGCCAGCGCATCGCAGCAGGGCGGGGCGTTTCCGCCGCGGACTACATCCCCGCGATCATGGCGCGGGGCAATGCCGCAGGCGAAGTCGAAAAGCTGTTGGAAAATCATGCGGCGATCGTCATGCCCGCGGCAACCGGCCCGGCTCCAGCCGATCTCGGTACCACGGGCGATCCGATCTTCAACGGCATGTGGACCTACCTGGGCTTGCCGGCCGTGACGCTACCGCTTCTGACAGTCCGGGGCATGCCGCTCGGTGTACAGTTAATCGGTTCCCGTCGCGATGATGGCCGGCTGCTCCGCACGGCGCGTTGGCTGGCCCAGATATTCAAAAATTGCGATGTCTGAGTTGTGGCAAATTGCCCGCCGCGTCGAACCAGATCCAGGTTCCAGCATTACTGCTTTTATGTCGTTTTCCCGTTGAAAACGCTATCATTGGAACTTGTCTAACTCCAGTCACAAGATGGCTCCAATGTCACGCTTCTGTCCGACGTGGACATATCGTGTGTTCTTCTGTCGCGCGGCAGAACTAGCCCTGGCGTGGTGGTGCATTTTGCGTTTCGATGCGTCTGACCCGAGGTTGAAGAATTGGTCCGAGATGGATTTCAATCGACTGAGATATCATTCCCGCGAGGTCGCGATCGCAGTCGCCATTACGTTGGCTGCGGTGGCCGCTCTGGTTGCGGCGTTGTCCAATCGCGAGGATGAAGTCAAACCGGCGCAGCCGCTCGCGCTCGTGGCCCCCAAGAGATGATCGACGGCGCTCACGGCACCTGCCGTGCCGTGAGCCGCGCGATTCACTCCGCCGTCCATCCGCCGTCGACTGAGTAATTCGACCCGGTGATGCACGCAGCAGGCTCACTGGCCAGAAAAGCCGCCAACGCCCCGATTTGCTCAGTCGTGACGAACTGGCGGGTCGGCTGCTTTTCCAGAATCTGTTCCTTCGCCGCCTGCTCAGAAATGCCCTGCGAATGGGCAAGGTCCGGGATCTGCTTTTCCACAAGCGGCGTCCACACGTAGCCGGGCGAGATCGCGTTCACCGTCACGCCATGCGTCGCGAGTTCGAGCGCGGCTGTTTTCGTCAGTCCGGCGAGACCGTGCTTGGCCGAAACGTAGGCGGACTTGTTCGGCGAGGCGACCAGCGAGTGGGCCGAGCAGATGTTGATGATCCGCCCCCACTTGCGCGCCTTCATACCCGGAATGGCGGCACGGATGGCATGGAACGGTGCCGTCAGGTTGATGGCGAGAATGGCGTCCCACTTCTCGATCGGGAACTCTTCCAGTGGCGCGACGTGCTGGATACCGGCATTGTTGACCAGGATGTCGAGCTGACCGTAGGTCCGCTCCGCATTGGCCACCATCTCGGCGATCTGATTATGCCGGAGCATATTCGCGGCATCGAACGACACCCGCGTGCCATGCGCGGCGACTTCTTGAATCGGCTCTTTATTGCTGGCTTCATCGCCGAGGCCGTTGAGCACGATATTGGCCCCTGCCTTTGCCAGCGCATGAGCGATTGCCAAGCCGATGCCTGACGTGGAACCGGTAATGAGGGCCGTCTTGCCCTTGAGGTCCTGCATGCTGTCTCCATTCACGGTTAAGGGGCACACGAGGTAGACCGCGCTATTGCAGGCGGTGTGACAGCCCATTTACGCGCGCTTGCCACGCTGCATCAACGCCCGTCGCGCTGCAGCGTTCATGCCTCCTGGATCACTGTCCCGTGTAGCCCTCGAGCTTGTAGAAGGAGACATGTCGGTTGGTGCTGGCGCCCGCCGACACCTCGCCCTCGGCGATTGGCGTTACGGTCTTGAACTGACTACCTACGCTGCCGGGCGTGCGCTTCAGGCTGACCAGAAGGACTGGCTCGGGACTGCCGGCTCGAAACGGGCGCGTCAGCTCGTAGTGATCGCGCGGCGGGCCACGGTCATGCCAGGCATAAACCGGCGTCGTCTCCTGCCGCATGTAATAGAGCAGCTCTGCCGTCACCGACCGGTCCTCGGTCATGACGGCGCCGAACGGCTGCCCGCGCTGCCGGTAGTCGGCAAGGATCGCTGCGGTCTCATCGGCCAGCGCCTTCCAGCCCATCGTGCGCGCGAACGGATCGCCGCCGCCGGGCAATCTCACCATGCCCGCCGTCGCGGTCGCCAGCCCCAGGCCCAGCAGGATCGCCGCATGCAGCCCCGTCGATCCCTTGAGCCAGCGCCAGGACAGCTCACGGATCATCGTGGCCGTGACCAGGATCGTCGCGGAAACGTAACTGACGGCGGCCCAGTTGGCGTGCGCACGCGACAGGAACGCCTGCACCGTGACAATCGCGATGACCGGTAGCGCGAAGCTGAGCAGCAGCTTGTCCGCGGTCTCCGCGCCGTTGCGGAAGCTGCGCACCGTGATCACCAGCAACGCGCCGAACAGGATCGGCCCGAACACGCCGAACTGCGCACCGAAGAACTCCAAGGCCTTGCCTGGATTGAACAGCGAACCCGTCCACTTGGCGTTGTCGGCGGTATGGGAGAAGGTCGCGAAACTGTTGATCGCGTTCCAGATCAGGTTCGGTGCGATCAGCGCGATACCGATCGCCAGCGCCACGTACAGCCTGGGATCGCGGGCGAGCCAGCGGCGATCTGGCGCGACAGCGAGATAGACGGCGGTACACAGCATGAAATACGCCATGGCGTACTTGGCATTGAGGCCCAATCCGAGCGCGACGCCCAACAGCAGCGCTGGCCACCACTGCTTGGTGTCTTCCATACGGATGAAGGCGTAAAGTCCGATCGCCCAGCACAACAGCAGCGGTACGTCGGTCGAAATGATGCCCGCCGACAGCGACACGCCCGGCAGCGTTGCGAATCCCAGGCCCGCCCAGAAGCCAACCCGAGAATCATACAGCCGCGTCGCAATGGCGTAGACGACCAGTGCGGTCAGCGTGTGCAGGATCGGCGATGGCAGCCGGACGCAGAATTCCGACAATCCACAGGTTTCCGTGGACAGGCGGATCAGCCAGGCGATCAGCGGCGGCTTTGAGTAGTATCCGAAGCTTGGCTCGACGCTCCAGCTCCAGTACTGGGCTTCGTCGAAAAACAGATCAGTCGCATTGGCGGCCAGCGCCACCAGCCGGACAACGAACAAGATGCCAAGCACCACGAGCAGCGCGGGCAGCCAGGAGCGCGACTGCGCAGCAACGCCGGCCTGCGTATCTGCCACCATGTTTCGACGTCCCCCTGGTTCCTGCGGCCTTCATGCGAGCCCGAGCGTAGCCATCAGCCCCGTTTACAGTGTTGGAAACCGCTGGCAAAGCCTGATATCTTGAGCTGTGCGCGACCGCCAGTGCAACCGGCACATGCAGCGGCCCACATCCGATAGAGGCGGCACCTCACTCATGCGCATTTCCGTGATCATTCCCGCCCTCAACGAGGCCGGCAACATCGGTCGTCTCGTCGAAGAGACCTATGAAACCGTGCCCGGCGAAATCCTGGCCGAAGTCATCGTCATCGATGACGCCAGCACAGATGCAACGCCGCGCGAAGTCGCCGACCTGATCACATCGGAACGCTTCCCCGGTCTTCGGCTGCTGCGTCACGGCCAGCGCTCGGGGCAGAGCGCTGCCATGCGCACCGGTATTCTCGCTGCCATCAGCCCGGTGATTGCCACCATGGACGGCGACGGCCAGAACGATCCCCGCGATATCGCCAAGCTTGTGGGCAGGCTTGCCGCGCCCGGCAATGCTGGTCCGGCGCTGGTCGGCGGCGTACGCACACAGCGCAAGGCCGAGGGCTCGAAGCGGTGGGCGTCGAAGGCGGCCAATTGGATCCGAGACACGGTGTTGAAGGACAACTGTCCGGATACCGGCTGCGGCATCAAGGTCTACTGGCGCGAAGCTTTCGTGCGGCTGCCGTTTTTCACCAGCATGCACCGCTACCTGCCGGCCTTGTTTATCACTTATGGCCACGAAGTCGCCTATGTGCCGGTCAACGATCGGCCGCGTCAGGCTGGCCAGTCGAAATACAGCAACATCGGCCGCGCTCTGATCGGCTTGTATGATCTGTTTGGGGTCACGTGGCTCAGGCGGCGCACCAAGGTTCCGGCTATCGTCGAGGACCTGCCGGAAGGCCGCCACGTCTCGGATCTCGCCCGGCGCATGCGGCCGCGCTCTGATACCACAGTGCGCAACGCCGGCGACAAGAGCTAAAGGCTGCGCGACACACCGGTGCGCCTTGACTGCGGCGCGACCGATCGGGGGAGTGCATGGAAGTCCTCGGGACTGCCGCAGCGAAAATTGCGGAATGGTGGGCGGCAACGCCCGCGGTCGAGATCACGTGGCTGGCGATCGGCTTCGCCGCGCAGCTCATGTTCTCGATGCGCTTCATCATCCAGTGGATCGCCAGCGAACGGGCGCGCCGTTCCATCGTGCCGGAGACCTTCTGGTATTTCAGCCTGGCCGGCGGCGCCATGCTGTTCGCCTATGCCATCTACCGCATGGATCCCGTGTTCATACTCGGCCAGGGCACCGGCCTGCTGATTTACGCGCGCAACATCCACTTCATCGCGCGCGGCAAACGGGAGGATCGCGCGGCGGCCGAGACTACAACGGCGAAGTAATCCTGACCGGCGTTCAGCCGGGTTGCAGGTGCGGCAAGAAAACTGACACAATCGCCAGCATCGGGGTTCACATTCGCAAATGCTGTGCTATAAGGCTCGCGAAGGCCGCCCCTCGGGCGGCTTTTTACATCAGATCACCCGGTTCGGACTATCGCGCCAGTGTTTCTGATGACCGGTATGGTGACGCGGGATGGAGCAGCCCGGTAGCTCGTCAGGCTCATAACCTGAAGGTCGTAGGTTCAAATCCTACTCCCGCAACCAAACATTCTGATCTTGCGATCAGTCGCTTAAGAAGCCCGGCCCGCGCCGGGCTTTCTTGCTTTTGGGGGTAGCGTCACCACCCCCCGCCATGTGCTTGGTTGGCGCACGCTCCTGTGAGATTAGGTTCAATGCGGCTCACGGCGACAGCACATAGGCCCATTGAACCATGTACGACGATACCCATTGGAAAGATCTGATCTCGAGCTTCATCGAAGAAAGCATTGATGGGCCGACGTTCGAGCGGCGCTTTCTCGATATACGCAGAGAAGAGATCAATCAGGGTCTGTCTCAGCGCTACGCTGTCGACCTCCTGTTCTACGAGGTCGATGCCTATTGCGCCGACCCGTCCCTCGCGGGTCCTGAGGACATCGACGAGCACCAACTCCGGCGGGAGGCTGTGCGCTGCCTCCAGCGTTGGGCAGAACCTTGGCCAAAGATTTGCTAGGCGTTCGGTGAGAGGCGGAATTATCCGGCTGAGTTTAACCTGCCTTCACCCGACTCTTCTCCCATGCCACACACCCTCTTCCCTCAGCGCATGCGCCGTTTCGATGCACAGGCTGGCGATGGCGTCGGCGCCGCGGGTGTAGCCGCGTGACAGTGGACGGGCGAGCGAAACCGAACGTGTGATCGACGGATCGCGCACACGGACCGCTCCGAGAATGCCCGCTGCGATTTCCGGCGCGACCGCGCTGCGGGCCAGAAGCGTGAATGTCCGCCCCTCGGCCACCAGCCCTTTGTTCACATGCAGGGAGTCGACGTCGGCCACGACCTGCAGCTTGACCTCGTGCTTCAGCGCAAGCCCCTGGATGAGCTGGCGATGCGAGTGCGCCAGCCCCGGAATGATCAGCGGGAATTTCTCCAGTTCGCGGAACGTGATGCCGTTGCGATTGCGCGGCAGGGCCGACGCCGCGCCGATCAGCCAGATATCCTCTGACAGGATCGGCTCCACGCGCAGGTTCGGCCGTGGTGCCGCGTCATACAGGATCGCCATATCCAGACGTCCAGCCTGCACCCATTCGTCGAGATAGCCACTGAGCGACTCGACCAGGTGAATCTGCACCTGCGGATACTGCTCCATTGCCGCACGCAGAAGCGGCTGTGACAGCACCGCGCTGGCAGACGTCGGGACGCCGATCACCACGCGGCCCATCACGACGCTGCGGTCAGCGCCGATGGCCTGCGGCAGCATGTCGAGCTGGCGCAGGATGTCGAGGGCCATGCTGTGCAGCCGCTCGCCCTCCGCTGTCATGGTGACGCCGCGGGCCGTCCTGACCAAAAGCGAAACGCCAAGTTCCTGCTCCATCTGGCGCACATGACGGCTCAGCGCAGGCTGGGCAATACCGAGCATCCGCGCAGCCTGCGAGAAGCTGCCGGATTCAGCAATAGCGATGAAATAACGTAACCAGCGGGCGTCCATTGCCCTATACCGTCAGAGTATACCCCCTAGATCAAGAGGGTCTTTTGTTCGCACCCTGCCATCCGCTAAACGTCTGCTCGGGTAGGAAACAAATCATTCACCATGACGTCTCACAGCCTTCATAAGCAGAACTTTCAACCCGACGCGCCAGCGCCCATCGACGGCGTGCGCGTTCTGGATATTTCGCGCCTGGTAGCCGGCAACGTGGTCTCGCACGTGCTGGCCGATTTCGGCGCGGAAGTGCTGAAGGTCGAAGCGCCGAAACGCGGAGACGATCTGCGCGCTTGGCGCGTCGAAGGCATATCGACCTACTGGAAGGTCTACGCCCGCAACAAGAAGAGCGTGACGCTCGATTTCCGCACCGATGAAGGTCGGGAAATCCTGCTGCAGCTCGTCAAGACCGCGGATGTGCTGGTCGAGAACTTCGTGCCCGGCAAGCTGGAGAAAATGAACCTCTCGCCTGAGGTGCTCCATGCCGCCAATCCAAAACTGGTGATCGTGCGCGTGTCGGGCTGGGGACAGACCGGCCCCTTCAAGCATAAGCCCGGGTTTGGTACGCTTGTGGAAGCCATGAGCGGATTTGCCTCCATGAACGGCTTTCCGGATCGCCCGCCGGTACTGCCACCGCTCGCACTCGCTGACATGATCAGCGGTCTGTACGGCGCCTTCGCGACCATGGTGGCGCTGCGTGAAGTCGAGCAAAAGGGCAACCCTGGTCAGATTATCGATCTGTCGTTGTTCGAGCCGATCCTTTCGATCCTCGGGCCTGAAGCTGCCAACTATAAGCTCTCCGGCGAAGTCACGCAGCGTCTCGGAAGTCGGTCATCGATTTCCTCGCCGCGCAATGTCTATGAATGCAGCGATGGCAAATCCGTCGCGCTGTCGGCCTCCATGCAGTCGATGGCCGAACGACTGTTCAACGTGATGGGTCGCCCGGATCTGATCACCGATCCGCGCTTTGCCACGAATACCGACCGCATCCGCAATGGGGCTGAAATCGACGGCATCGTTGCGGATTACATGCGCCAGCGCACGCAGGCGGAGAACCTCGAGCTGTTCGATCGGGTCGGCGTGACCGTCGGTCCCGTGTGCGACGCCTCCGATCTCGTCTCGCACCCGTTCATCTGCGAGCGCGAAGTGATCGTCGAATTGCCCGACGCGGATGCCGGCTCGCTGCCGATGCACAACGTGACGCCGCGCCTGTCGCACACTCCGGGCGCGATCCGCACCCCTGCCCCGGATCTCGGGCAGCACAACGTCGAAATCTACGAAGAGCTTGGACTCTCGTCGGAAAAGCAACAAGATCTGAAAAACCGCGGCGTCATCTGACGTCCAAAAGGAGGAAGCATGCACTTTTCGAGTTTCGCTAAAGCGAGCGCACTTGGCGCATTCACCGCGACAGTTTTGGCGCTGTCGTCATTCGCTGCGACTGCGCAGCAAACGACGATCCGCGTCGGTTTCGTCTCAGGCTCTGTCGGCCCGCACGCGGCAGGCGCCAATGGCTTTAAGGACGAACTCGAGAAGCTGGCCCCAGGCCGCTTCAAGGTCGAACTGTTTCCGGGCGGTTCGCTGGGCGGCGAGCGCGAAATGGCCGAGAGCATTCAGCTTGGCTCACTGGAAATGGCCATTACCGGAACAGCCGTGCTGGGCAACTTCGTGCCCGACATGATGGTCATCGACGTGCCGTTCCTGTTCCGCGACTACGATCATGCGCGGGGTACGATGGATGGCCCGGTGGGACAACAGCTCATCGCCAAAATGCGCGAGCGCGGCTTGATTGGCTTGGCATTTGGTGAAGTCGGCTTCCGGCATTTCACCAACAGCAAGCATCCGATCAACAAGCTCGACGATCTCAAGGGTTTGAAAATCCGCTCCCAGGAGAACGCGATTCATCTGGAGTCCTTCCGGGCGCTCGGCGCGCAGCCGACACCGATGTCCTGGACCGAGGTCGTGACGGCTCTGCAGCAGGGCACCATCGACGGTCAGGAAAATCCGCTGTCCATCCTGGTGTCGGCCAAGCTGTGGGAAAGCCAGAAGTACCTCACAATGAGCAAGCACGCGTTCACGCCAGTCGCGTTCTACATGTCCCCGACGCTGTTCAACGGATTGTCCAAGGAAGACCAGGCGGTGATCCAGAAGGCTGCCGAAGCCGGTCGCGCGGCCAACCGCAAGTACATTGATGACAGCGAGCGTGACGGCATTGAGCTGGCCAAGAAGCACGGCATGGAGGTCAACGATCTCGATCCGGCAGAATTCGTGAAGCGTCTCGAGCCGCTGTACACCAAGTACAAGGCGCGCTTCGGCAAGCTTGTCGACGAAATTCAGAAGCAGTAAGCGGCGAAGCTGCACGTCAGCATCGAGAGCTCCATGCGGAACGCAATCATCAAACTCGACGACGTGGTAGGCCGCGTCGTCGAGGCGTTGGCGATGATCATCCTCGCCTTGTACGCCTCGCTATGCCTGTTCCAGGTCATCGCGCGCTTCCTCGTCGATGTGGACGCCACCTGGACCGAGACGTTGACACGCGCCCTGATGGTATGGGGCGTTTATCTGGGGGCTGCCGCCTTGTTCCGCATGGGGGCGCTTATTTCGGTCGATGTCGTGATGGCTGCAGCGCGTGGAAAATGGCGCGCGTTTTTGCGTCATTTGCACTTCTACGTTTCCCTGGGTGTCCTGAGTTTCGCCTGCGTGTTTGGCTTCCAGCTCGCTTGGCGCATTCGTCTCCAGGTGATGGCCGGCGTCGAAGTGTCGATCGCGTGGGCCTATCTGGCGATTCCGGTCGGTACCCTTCTTTGCATTCTTGCTCTCATCGCGCGCTATCTCGATCCGGCGCGCAATGTCGAGCCTATTCCGGACTGAGGACTGCTCACCATGCTTGGCGTGATGACAACAGTCATGCTCATCGTTTTTGCGCTGAGCGTTCCGGTCGCGATCTCACTTGGACTGGCGGGTCTGGTGGGCATGGCGACGTTTACGCAACTGCCCTATATGATCTTCGCGCAGCAACTGTTCGTTGCTCTCGATAAATTTCCGCTTGTCGCAGTTCCGCTTTTCATCCTGGCCGGCAACCTCATGGAGGCCGGGGGGATTTCCAAGCGTTTTGTCGAACTGGCCAAGGCGCTGGTCGGCGGCATAAAAGGCGGCCTTGGCGCAGCCTGCATCCTGACCTGCATGGTATTCGCTGCCGTCTCTGGTTCGGGCGTCGCGACCACGTTCGCGGTCGGCGCGATCATGATTCCAGCGCTTGTGAAGAATGGCTATCCCCTCCCGTTCGCCGCATCTCTACAAGGATCAGCCGCCGAGCTCGGCGTCATTATCCCGCCGTCGATCCCGATGATCCTCTATGCCGTATCGGCTGAGGTTTCGGTTGGCGAAATGTTCATCGCCGGTTTCGGGCCGGGCCTGCTTATTGGCGGCGCGCTGATCGTGACGGTTTTGGTCTGGGCCCGCGTTCGTGGCGGCGACATCGAAACCAACGTTGAGCGCATGCCATTGATGCGGGCGCTGCGCGAGGCATTCGTGTCTCTCGCCATGCCGGTCATCATTCTTGGTGGCATTTACGGCGGCTTCTTCACACCGACGGAAGCGGCGGCGGTTGCGGTGTTTTACGCCCTGTTCGTCGGCGTGGTGGTGCACCGTGAGTTGACGATGACGAACCTCGTCGACGTCCTGCGCCGCTCGGTACGCAGCACGGCATCGATCATGCTGATCATTTCAGCCGCTGGTGTTTTCAGCTATTTGATCAATCGCGCGGGTATTCCAGCGGCGGTGGGGCAATGGCTGGCAGAGAATCTCGGTAGCCAGTTCGCGTTTCTTCTTGGTGTAAACGTCGCGCTATTTGTCATCGGGATGCTGCTCGAAACCTCGGCGTCGATCATTATCCTGACGCCAATTCTCGCACCGGTTGCCATGCATTTCGGCGTGGATCCCATTCACTTCGGCATCATCGTCGTCGTCAATCTGGCACTAGGCATGATCACGCCGCCCTTCGGTGTCAATCTGTTTGCCGCCGCACAAGTGGCAAACGTATCAGTTCACCGAATGATGCCGTCGCTCTTCATGTTCGTCAGCGTCGTGCTCGTGTGCCAGCTACTGATCACCTACATCCCGATGATCACCCTGTTCCTCATCCGCTAGTTCGCATCTGATCTGCGCCGAGTTTGCCAATGCTGTTCGCACCACCTCAGGTCATCGATACGGAAGTGTTCGCATCGCTGCCGGAACGCTATCGCTACAAGAATCGCGCCATGCCGTGGTCCGCTGCGCGACGCGGCGGCAAGCCGATCGACAGCTTCTTCGAAGGGCCGGCGTTCGATCGCAATGGCAATCTCTATGTGACCGATATTCCGCACGGACGCGTCTTCCGCGTTTCCCAGACCGGCACATTCGATCTCGTCACGGAATACGATGGCGAGCCGAATGGCCTCAAAATACATAAAGACGGCCGTATTTTTATAACCGACTATAAAAATGGCATTATGCAGCTCGACCCGACTACGGGAAAGGTGACGCCGCACTTCGAGCGCCGCTATACCGAGCGTTTCAAAGGCCTCAACGATCTGTTCTTCGCCAGCAATGGCGATCTGTATTTCACCGATCAGGGCCGTACCGGATATCAGGACGCGTCCGGCAAAGTCTACAAGTTGACACCCGAGGGCAAGCTCCACTGCCTGCTGCACACCGGCATCAACCCGAACGGGCTCGTCCTGAATGCCGATGAAAGCGTGCTGTATGTCGGCATGACCAACGCCAACGCGGTCTGGCATCTGGGCCTGACATCCGGCGATGACTCGATTGCTGTCGGCAACGCGATCCAGCTCTCCGGCGGCATCGGACCGGACGGTCTGGCGCTGACGGCAGAAGGCGGCTTGGTGATAACGCATCCCGGCATGGGCGCGGTTTGGATATTCAGTCGGCGTGGCGAACCGCTGTATCGCGTCAATTCCTGCGGCAGCGATCTTGTCACCAATATCGCGTTTGGCGGCCCGGATCGCAAAACGCTCTACATCACGGACTCTGGCAGCGGCCTGATACTCAAGGCTGAGCTTCCCGTCGCTGGCAGCCTCATGTACGCGCACCAGGAGCACGCATAATGTCGAAGTCATCCAGTCCTCGCGCCCTGCTGCTGCGCTCCATGCTGTTCCTGCCAGGGAACAACGACAGGATGATCGCGAAGGCGTTTAGCAGCGATGCCGATGCTGTCATCCTGGATCTTGAAGACGCGCTGGCGATTTCCGAAAAGCCTGCAGGTCGTGAGAACCTGACCAAAGTCCTCCAGCAACCGATGGCCAAGACGACCTTCGTGCGCGTCAACGCGCTCACCACGGAGCATTGCTACAAGGACATTCAGGCTGTCGTGTCCGCCAATCTGACCGGCATCGTCCTGCCGAAGCTGGAAGCCCCGCACGAACTGCAAACGATCGACTGGTTCATGAGCCAGTTGGAAGCGGAACGGGGCTTGCCGCGCAACAGCATCGAAATCATGCCGATCATCGAGACTGCCAAAGGGCTGGCATCCGTCAACGCCATTGCAACGGCGTCTCCCCGTCTGCGCCGCCTGGCGTTCGGCATGGTGGATCTCGCGGCGGATATGCGGCTCGATCTGAATGACGACGCCGGCGCGATCCAGCACGCGCGGTTTGCCGTTGCTGTGGCGTCTCGAGCCGCAAATCTGCACGGCCCGATCGACACCGCCTTTGTCGATATCCAGAACCTGGACCGTCTGCGCGCGTCGACAACACAGGCGCGCGCGATGGGCTTTGGTGGCAAATGCTGCATCCACCCAAACCAGATTGCCGTCGTCAACGACGTGTTTTCACCCTCCGCCACCGAGTTGGAGCGTGCGCGAAAGATCGTTGCGGCGTTCGAGATCGCTGAGGCTTCAGGATCGGCAGCCGTGATGATCGACGGCATGATGATCGACTACCCGGTCGTCGCCTGGGCGCAGCAGGTGCTCACCGCCCAGACCATGATCGACGATAGCCGGGCAGCAGCCTGACAACCGGCGCATTCGACCCATGTGGAAGCCCCGGCTCGACAAGCGCCGGGGCTTTCGCGTACACCGCTGGCTGAAAGCCCCGGCATCAAGTTGTGTCAACCACACGCGCGGATGCCGAGAGGTGAGTGCATCATTCTGAGGGAGATTTGACGCTTCATGGCCCAGACTCGCATTGCCCTGATTCACGCGGTTACCGTCGCGATCGATCCCATCCAAACGGCGTTCAAGACGCTGTGGCCGGAAGCCGATGTCATCAACCTGCTTGAAGACGGCTTGAGCCCCGACCGGGCCAAAGACGAAGATCTCACGCCGGCCATGACCGAGCGGATCGGCGCGCTCGGGCGTTATGCGCTGACCACTGGCGCAGATGGCATCCTCTACACCTGCTCCGCGTTCGGCCCAGCCATCGACGCGTTTGCGAAAACCACCAAGGTTCCAGTTCTCAAGCCGAATGAAGCCATGTTCCGTCGCGCCCTCAAAGCCGGGAAGCGGATCGGCATGCTCGCAACCTTTCCACCAAGCGTGGCGTCGATGGAAGAAGAGTTCCGGGAGATGGCGGCTGCGGAGAACTCAACGGCAACCATCGAGACCGTACTGGTCGCCGACGCCATGATCGCGCTCAAGGGCGGTGATGCGGCGACCCATAACCGGCTGCTCGCCGAAGCCGCACCGAAGCTGGCCGGCTGCGATGCAATCCTCCTTGCGCACTTCTCGACCTCGCGCGCGCTCGAAGCTGTGTCTGCGGTCGTGTCCTGCCCGGTGCTCACCAGCCCGGGCGCCGCGGTGGAAGAGCTGCGCGAACTCTGCGCATAGGCGTCTGTCCCAGTGCGAAGCGGCGGCGGTCATAGCAATACCGCCGCGCGCTCACTCGCGGAAGGCGCGGTTCATCTGATCCGTGAACGGCTTGGCGAGGTACGAGAACGCCGTGCGATCGCCCGTTGAGATGAAGACTTCGACCGGCATGCCGGGTACGAGCTTCAGTTCACCAACCGTCCGCCGCGCCTTGTCATCCATTTCCAGGCGCGCGACGTAGTAATTCTGCCCGGTTTTCGGGTCGAGCGTTACGTCTGCCGCGACCTGGATGACATGACCGTCAAGCTCCGGCGTTGTCTGCTGGTTGAAGGCAGACAGCCGGAGCTTTGCTGGGCGGCCCACGACGACCTGATCGATGTCGGTCGGCGCGAACCGCGCCTGGATCGTCAGGCTGTCCTCCTCCGGCACGATCAGCATCACTTGTTCCGCGACCGTGATAACACCGCCCACAGTGTGCACGGCGAGTTCGTGCACGATGCCCTTTTGGGGTGCGCGTAGCTCGATGCGGTTCAGCTTGTCACGCGCGGCCACTTCCCGTTCGTTCAGTTCCGGCAGGCGTGACTCGATGCTGCGCAATTCGCGTTGCGCCTGCGCCCTCGCCGTTTCGTCGACGCTGAGGATTTGCACCCTGATTTCGCTGATCTGTCCCTTTGCGCGTGCAATCTGCGCAACCAGGCCACCAAAATCTCCTCCAAGCCGCTTCTCTTCGCGCTCCATCGCGTAAACGCGTGAGACCACCGTGAGCTGCTTGCTGTGCAACAGGCGGATCTGCTCCAGTTCCTTCTGGATCAGTTTCAACTCGCCGCCCTTTGCGTCGCGCTGTGCCGACAGGCCGGTGATCTCTTCCTCTAACTGTTCGATACGCAGGCGAAGCTGTTCCTTTTGGCTTTCGCGCGTCCGGCGGTTTTCTTCGAACAGCCTGACCTCGCCGTCGATCGCTGCGCGGGCATCATCACCCAGAGCCAGAAGTACGGCCGGCATGACAACCGCGGGAAGATTATCGCGCTCAGCGGCCAGGCGCGCAGAACGCGCGGTCAACTCCGTGATCTGTGAGCGGATGATGGCGATTTCTGCGCCGATCTGTGTCGGATCGAGACGGATCAGCACCTCGCCGGCATCGACGAGATCGCCATTCTTGACATTGATCTCGGAGACGATGCCGCCGTAGCTATGTTGTACCTTCTTGACATTGCGTTCCACGACAAAGGTGGCCGGCGCTATGACAGCTCCGGAAAGACTGGCCGTGGCCGCCCAACCGCCTATGCCGCCCAACAATCCAAGCATGACGAGCGTGGCGAAAAATACGTGCCGGCCAATCGAAAATCCGGAGGCGGATGAAGGTGTCGCATTGGTCATCTGTGCACCATCATATGACATGCCCGGCTTCACGCCTGGCCGTAGAAGTCACGATCTTTGAGTTCGTAGTGTCCGGCGATTTCGATTTCGAATTCAGCGTCGGCGTCGGAATCGATATTCCCTTGCAGGATCGTCACCGGCCGGTTGGTCTCCGCTTCGTAATCGTATTTGAACTTCAGCTGACCGGGCTTGCTGAATTCTTCCTGGTGACTGATCAGCACGAAACGTCGGATGCCATGATCCGCAAACGTAGCGTCAAAGACGTCCTCGAATTCATCGCTGATGTCGTCGAGATCAATTCGGTCGCCGACTTCGAAATCCAGGATTTTGTCGCGACCACGGCCTTTCCCGGCCGCCAGCGATGACGGGAAAACAAACACATCCTGTCCTGGACCGCCAACGAGAACGTTGGGCGCTTCGTTGGCGACAATCACGTCGTTGCCGGAGCCAGCAATCACATTTTCGATGTCCGTCAGCGTGTCCGTGCCGACGTCGTCGCTTATTGCGGTCCCGGCCGTCAGATCGATAACCAGATCGGCGGTTGTGCTCGAGGCATCGTACGTGTCGGTGCCCTCGCCGCCGTCGTAGTGATCATCTCCATCACCGGCGAATGAGACGAATACGTCATCGCCCGAGCCCCCATCAGCGATGTCGTTGCCGGTTCCGCCGATGATCGTATCGTTGCCGGCGCCGCCGTCGATTTTGTCGTCACCCTCGCCGCCGTCGAGGATATCGTTTCCGTCGTCACCGTTGAGCGTGTCGTTTCCGGCGCCTCCAGCGAGCAGGTCGTTGCCAGAACCGCCGTGCAAGATATCGGCGCCGTCTTCGCCAAACAGGGCGTCATCACCTTCATCGCCGAATATGATATCGTCACCTGCCCCGCCGAATACGACGTCATTGCCAGCGCCGGCGAACACTATGTCGTCGCCGTCGCCGGCATAAATCACATCGTCACCGTCGCCGCCGATGATGCGATCATCACCTTTACCGCCGTAAATGGTGTCGCTGCCCTCGCGGCCGATGATCAGATCGTTGCCATCTCCACCGTCGATAACATCGTCCCTGGGCGTGCCAAGCAATGTGTCATCACCTGGCGTGCCAACGATCACGCTGGGTTCCGGCAGCACGAGATCCATGAAGGCGGTTTGAGTAACGGTGGCAGTGCCATCGCTGATGACATAGCTGAAGGTGACGTCCGATGTATCGTCGGTCTCCGGCGTGAACATCCAACTGCCATCAGTCCGCCGCGAGAGCGTACCCGACGAGGCGGTCAGATTCTGCACGATGAGTGTATCGCCGTCGGGATCGGACGCATGCCGCAAGAGATCCGCGAGCGCGAGAATGACAGACTGGTTTGAAACCAGATCGGCAAGGATCACCGGTGCGGTGACGACCGGCAGCCGGTTCGTGCGCGGTGGTGGTCCCGTATCGTCGTCGTCATCATTGTCGTCATCATCGTTGTCCTGGCGTGGCGTCGTCGTGTTGTCTGGGGCCCCCGACCCGCCACCAGACGCTCCACCTGAGCCACCAGCACCACCGGCTTTGGCGGAGACGCCACTCAGATCAACGGCCGCTCCGGGCTGTGCGCCATACAGCGCTTCGTTGTCATTGCTGGGTGGCGGCAGCGCTGAGCCTCCCCGAGGCTCTATAGCTGGCATATCCTCGGGAACGAACGCTGCCCTGCTCCCGAAAAGATGCGCGGGCGTGCCGGAGCCCTTTGGCAGATGGTCTTCCTCATTCTGCGATGCGGCGCGATCGTCCTGCTGAGACAGCGCTGCGAGAGAGATTTCGCTGTCGCCGACCGTTTGGCCAGCCTCGCCTTCGCGCACCGAGGCGGGCAACTGACTGGCCGGGGCCTCGGAACCGAACAGGACGTTTTTGAGCAGCACCAGACCACTGGCCAATACCAATCCAATGGCGCCGCGAAGCCCCGCCCGGCTTTCGGGCATGTCATCGATTTCGTACTTGCGCCGCGGCGTGCCATCGTCATTGAATTCTTGCTGTTTCTTTGCTGCGCTCATCACCAGCCTCCTGCCATCGCTCAAGCAGCCGGACGTGATAGTGGCTGCACGGAGATCGCCTTGGACTTGGGATCCTGTGCAAGGATTTCATCTTTTGGCCCGAAGGCCGCGAGCTTACCGCTCTGAATGACGCCAATCATATCGACGGCGGCCAGCGCGCTTGGACGGTGCGCGATGATCACCACGATGCCCCCCCGTTGACGCACACCGAGAATGGCGCGGCTGAGCGCCGCTTCGCCTTCGGCATCGAGGTTCGAGTTCGGCTCGTCGAGAACGACGAGAAAGGGATCGTTGTAGAGTGCGCGCGCCAACGCCACGCGCTGCCTTTGCCCTGCGGACAATGACATTCCGTTGGTGCCTAAAGGCGTTTCGTAACCCTGGGGCAAGCGTACGATCAATTCGTGCACGCCAGCGGCCTTGGCGGCGGCGAGGATCTTTTTACCATCCGGATCTGGATCCAACCGGCAGATGTTGTCGCTGACGGTCGCGTCCAGCAACGAGACTTCCTGTGGCAAATAACCGATATGTGCACCCAGCACATCCGGCGACCACTGAGAGAGATCGGCATCGTCGAGGCGCACATCACCACGCAGCAAGGGCCACACACCCGTCAGGCCGCGTGCCAACGTCGACTTTCCTCCACCGCTCGGCCCGATGATGCCGACGGCCTGTCCCGCCTTCAGCTCGAAGCTGACCTCGCTCAGAACAACCGACCCTGTGCTTGGCGCTGCCACGGTGATTTTCTCGACCTTGAAGTCGCGTTGTGGCGGCGGCAGCATGACCGCCGGCGGCGTCTCATCCAGCGCAGTCAGCGTTTCCGTGAGCCGCGCATAACTGCGCCGCGCCGCAATGACGTTCTTCCATTGGCTGATGGCGAGGTCGACCGGCGCCAGCGCGCGTGCAGAAGCCACAGAGGCAGCGATGATTGCGCCTGCCGTCAGCTCGCCCGAAATGGTGAGAAACGCACCGAGGCCAAGCACTGCCGATTGCAGGATCATGCGCAGCACCTTGGCAATGCCGCTCAACGTGCCGCTGATGTCATTGGTCCGGGTCTGCAACGACAGATGCTCGGAGTTTATGCCGGCGAACCGCGCCACGGCCCGCCCGGAAAACCCCATGGCACGGATAACATCGGCGTTCCGCGTATGCGACTCCGCCATCGCCGCCCGCGCCACCGCAGCCTGCTGCATGGCATTGCTGTGTCGCTTGGTCAGGATCTCGGTGAGGATCGTGAGTGCCGCCAGCACCAGTGCACCAGCTGCCGTGAGAATCCCCAGCCACGGATGGAGATAATAGACGAACGCCAGATACATCGGCATCCACGGCAAATCGAACAGCGCAACCGGACCCTGGCCGCCCATGAAGCTGCGCAAGGTATCGACGTCACGTCCGCGCTCTCCCGCTTCCGCATTGGAAAACCCATAGCGCGGCATGTCGATGACAACTTTGTGGGCGAGCGGACCCAACGTGTGATCGAATTGCGCGCCCAACCGCACCAGGATCTGGGAGCGACTGACATCCAAAAGGCCCTGAAACAGATAAAGCCCGATCGCCAGTGCAGACAACGCCAGCAGCGTCGGCACGCTGTGGCTGGTCAGTGCGCGATCATAAATCTGCAGCATGTAGAACGAGCCGGTCAGCGCCAGTACGTTCACAACACCTGAAAGAATGAAGACGAAAAGCAAAATCGAGCGCATGCCGCCGAGTGCAGCCAGCGGCGTTTTCTTTTGCGAGAAGGGTGTCTTGGCAGGCTTCTTACGCATGACGCGGGAACATCCTCAAGGCTACGACACACCGGAAACGCTGAACGAGATGGCGGGCAGTGGCCGAGAAAGCCGCTGCCCGCCATCATCGATAAGTCTTATGCAAAATCGTTGCTGGTCAGGTCCGTCCGGCCGACGATGCGGATGACGAATTCTGCATCGGCATCCGTATCCGTATTGCCGCTGATCAGCGTGTCTTCTCCATCGATGGTGAGCTTGAGCTGGCCTGCCGCCGTAAACGTCGGTTCCGTCGTAATGTAGTCGGCAACGGTGCCACCCAGGTTCAGGCTTGCGTAAATCGGCCTGAGGTCGATCTTGTCGCCTGGCTCGAAGCCCTCGATACGATCGCCATCAGCCGCCGCAGCCGTGTTGAACACGAACGTATCATTGCCACCGCCACCGTTGAGAATATTCACGGCGTTACTGGCAATGATCGTGTCGTCGCCCGAACCACCGATCACGTTTTCGATGCCGCTGAGCGTATCGGTGCCGGTTTGGGCGCTTGCCGCCGAGCCGGTCCCCGTAGAGCCCAGATTGACGACAAGGTTGGCGGTGATGGCCGAGAAGTCGATGGTATCGATACCCGCGCCGCCGTTGATCACGTCGTCACCATCACCGATGCTGGCGAATATGACGTCGTTACCAGCACCCGCGTCGATGATATCGCGACCCTCGTGTCCCCAGATCATATCGTCGCCGTCGCCACCGTAGATGGTGTCATTGCCAGCGCCGCCCAGGATCGTGTCGTTACCGGCGTCGCCCATGATCATGTCATCGCCGTCGTTGCCGATCAGGATGTCATTCCCGGCGCCGCCCATCAGGATGTCGTTGCCGGCACCACCGATGATGTTGTCATCACCGTCGAAGCCGAACAGCGTGTCGTCGCCGTCGCCGCCGGACAATGTGTCGTTTCCGGTGCCACCGAAGGCCTGATCATGGCCGCTGGTGCCGAGATACACGACGAACGGTGACGTGCCGGTTCCTGGACCTGGCGCAGGACCCGGGCCGGGATTTACGTCAACATCATCATCGTCATCGTTGTCCGCTGTATTGTCATCGTCATCTTGATCGTCGTCGATGCCGCCCGTGGTGTCATCGTCGTCGTCACCCTGCGTATCATCGTCATCATCGTGGTCATCATCATCATCTTTGTCGTCGTCCTCATCATCTACCTCGAAGATATGTTCGGGCAGATTGGTGAGACCGGTGTTGCGGGCGATGATGTCGGCGAATTCCTGTCCGTCGATGAAGTTCTCGTAGAGGTCGAAGTTGTCGAAACGATCGGTGTAGTAGAAGCGGTCACCTTCCTGCAGGCGGTCGAATTGTTCGTGCAGCACGACCCAGAAGGTTTGGCCGACCATGCCGTCGTTGATGTGTGCTTCCGCCAATCCGCCGACCCACAGATCGACGCGATCGATACCCTTGACGACCTTTGCTCCATTGGCGCCGTCGAGCAGTTCGATATTGGGATTGGCTGCCATGAACGCGGCGATTTCTTCCGGGGTCGTCAAAATCAGATCCGGGTAGGCCTGCATGAACTGAGCAATCACGACATTGCTCAGTCCATTGCGCTGCTGGAAGTCTTCCCAGGATTCGTAGGGGTCCAAATTGCCCGCAAAGCTGATCGCCTCGCGGATATATGGATCGTTGGAAGCGGCAAGATCCATGCGGATCTGGTTCAACGTCCCCAATCCGACATCGCGGCCACGAGCCACGTTGAACGAGAACAGGTCAGCATTGATACGCACCAGATCGTTGCGGACCGCATCGACGATGTTGAAGTCCACTTCCTCCGCCGGCTGCCGCGCAATTCCACCCAGGATCGAGCTGACTCCGAGCTGCGCGTAACCCGGCTGCGGCACATAACCTGGAGGCAACGGACCGGTGAACACGTCCGTGTCGTTGCTCGGGTTAAGGAACGCATCGAATAGCGCCACCTGCTTCGGCTGACCGTTTTCATCGAGAACAGTCATGGTCTGGCCAATCAACGAGTGGCCAACCCGGTACACTGCCGCCGCAAACTCATGCGAGATGCGCGCATCGACGTCAGGATTGTAGTCGCTGTGCCCATGCGAACCGGAGCCACGAATACCGCCAATCAACATGTCGGCAAATTCGTCGAACACGACCCGCTGATATTCAGCTTCGTTGACCATCTTCGCGGCCTGGAAGATCTCCTCCGGTGTTCCTTGGAAACCCGCCGCCGTGAGCGCCTCCACATGGAAATTGTGGTTGCGCGCCCAGATCGTGTGCATCGACGTCAGCGCGAAGTTCTCATTCGCGCGGCCATCACCTGCCACGTAGTGATCAAGCAGGCTGATGAACGGGTTCGTATCCAGCAGCAGCGGGAAGCCGCTGCCCATGAAGTCCGACACCATCGCGTTGACCACTGCGGGATTGTAGGTCCCCGCCACTTCGTCGAACAACGTGCCGGTTTCGGTTTCCGAGATCGGGAAGTCGGTAAAATACTCCCGGAAGCTGATCGCGCCATTGGGCAGAGACGGATCGACGAAAATCGTATTCGCCTGCCAATGATGCTGGATCATTTCGCGCAGCGTCGGCAGCAGCTTGAACTCTGGTGCCGACGGATCGGGCTGGCCCGCCAGAATGCGCGCGCCGACGCCCTGATTGCCGTCACTTTCTCTCAGAAACTGGCCGACGATCTCGTTGGATCCGTAAACCTGGTTCTGATCGACAAACGGCGAGGTCTTGTTGAGATGCTGCGGAATTCCGTTGGCATCGATCTCGTGAACAGCCCCGCGCGTCAGGTCCGCCGGATTGTCGGCGAATGGGCCACGCTCCGAGCCTGGGCCGCCGATCTCGATGGTGCCGTACGCGGAGCTCTTCGGAAGGAAGTCCAAGCCGTGATCAAAATACTGGCCGAACGCCATGAAGAAGATATTTGCGTCCTGCCCATTCTTGGCCAGATTGGGTTCCTGCGTACCGATGATGTTGCTGATATTGCGCGCATCCAGCCCGTTAAAGATCGGGTTGACGTCGCGATTGCCTTCCTCGTTGAGATCACCGTAGCGCGCATTCGTCAGACGGATGAATGTCTGATCGGCCGAGCCGAAATGCGGATTGGCGATGTTGTTGCCAGTGCCTTCCAGGTCGCGAATGCCGGTGTGGCCATCGGTGTCATCATCATTCGCGAACGCTCGGATGCCGTTGACCAGGTTCTTCAAGCCAGCCAGGTCGCGGGCGGTGTAAGCGAAATTGCCGGTGATGGCGTCGTCATCGTCATCGCCAGGGCCACTCGCCGGCTGGAACTGCGGCGGCACCGTACCAGTGAAAGTGATCGAGTGCGCGCCATTGGAGTAGGTCGAAGTGCCGTTGCCGTTGTCGGTGAGCGCGTAACTCGCCGGATCGGCGCCTTCCGGCAGTTCCACCACATCCTGCGGCCGCAGCGTGCCGAGGATTGTATCGTTGCCGCCGCTGCCTTTGATCACGACGCGATGAGCCGACGAAAGCTGCGAAATGTCGAAGACATCGTCGCCGTCGGAGCCATAGATCGTGATGGTATTGGTGTTCAGGCTGGTCGTAGAGAAATCACCGATAAGCAAGAACGTGTCGCCGCCAGCTGTGCCATCCGCGGTGGCGGGCGCACCGTTGATGACAATTTCCTCGATTTCACGCAGTTCGGCAATGCGCGAGGCATTGTTCGTGCCATTGAGCGTGACCACGATTTCGGTACCGGGGTCCAGGACGTTGACGTTGTTGCCTGCAGCGGCCCATGCGTCGCGTGTGTAAATACGGAACGTCTCGGCATCAGCGGAACCATTGATAACAAACGTATCGCCAATCGTGTCTTCGGTTCCGCCATCAACAATGTCGCGGCCGTCACCAGTATTCCAGACGATCGTATCGTCGCCAGCGCCACCATTTATCGTGTCGGCGCCTGCACCACCGATGAGCGTGTCGTTGCCATCGCCACCGTTGAGGACGTCTTGGCCAGCGCCACCATCCAACAGGTCATTGCCGGCACCGCCGTTGAGTTCATCGGCACCAGCCTCGCCATACAGGATGTCGTCGCCGTCATCGCCATTCAGTTCGTCACCGCCAACGCCACCATAGAGTGTATCGTTGCCTGCGCCGCCGTTGAGTTCATCGGCACCACCCTCGCCATAGAGGATATCGTCGCCATCGCCACCACTCAGGATGTCTGCACCAGCGCGACCTTCCATGATGTCGGCGCCGCCTGTACCAGTCTCGACGTTCGCCTGACCGTTGCCGATATAATGAATGCCGGTAATTGCGGTGGCTGCCGAAACCACCTCTTCTGCGTTCCCGTCGTCATCCGTGAACCGCACGACCGCGCGAAGCTGCAGGTTAATCTGACCCACACCGGGCGTGAACGAAGCTTCCGTTGCTCCCAGAATATCAGTCCACGTACCGCCAACGAGATTTTGCCACTGGATCACAAAAGTCGCCGGATTTAGCCCATTCGCATCGGCGATACTGCTGACATCCACGGTCAGCGTCTGGCCTTGCGTCGGCGTCATATCGCTGATGACCGGCAATCCAGTCGGTGCGTGGTTCTGCGAGAGATCGACGAATACATATCCGCCTTCGCCATCGCCGAACCTCACGCGCTCGATGTTATAGAGCGTGTCAACGCCATCGTTGGTGCGGTTTTGGCCGGTAATCGGATCAATGGCGCCGGCGCTTTCGGTGATATGCGCGACCGTTACGCTGCCGTTGTCATTGAAGGTGATCGTGTAGTTTTCCTGGACGTCCCAATAGGTCGCAACGTCGGTTCCGCTGTCGTCCCACAGGATCTCGCGCTGGATGCTCAAAGCGCCCGGATTGACGGTGCGATCGAGCATGAGTGAATCGAGCGTCCGGCCACCGAACTGTGCTGTGATCACCGTGTAGCTATCGATGATACCGCCGGCAGCGAGATAGTCGCTTTCCAGATAAATCCGACCAGCCATTCCATCGGCTGTATATGTGTTATCGCCATACTGGAACACGATCCGCACATTGAGCCAGGCGTCGCCGTCGATCACGTCGTCGCCGCCACGGCCCTCGAACAGGTCGCTGCCACCGCCACCGAGCAGAATATTGCCGCCGGTGAAGATCTCAGTATCCCGACCGGATCCGTCGGCCCAATACTGGCCAGACGTGAACATTTCGTCCGTAACGATCTGGTCGAAGTCTTTGATGCGATCCCTGCCAGCCTTGTCCAGCTCGTTGAACAGGAAATTGCCTTCCGGTGTCGGGTCGGCAACGACGGGGACTTCTTCCTCGCCGTCCTCCGGTACTTCGGTCAGCCGATCATCGCCGCGCAGCACGTCGTCAAACTTCCAACCGGAGAGCCCTTCGACCTGGCTGAACCTGTCGCGCAGAACCTCCAGCGGCAGGGTCGCAAACACCGGGAAATTCATGTCGGCTTCGGCGCCGACCATCTGGCCTTTGTGGATCACCCAGTCGTGGCCCCACATGCCGATGTTCTTCTGAATACCCTCGCTGGCGAACATGATGTCGTCGCCGGAGTCGGCGTCATAATCGGTGTCGCCCGAGCCGCCGTTCAGAACATCATGACCGATGATGGTTGAATTGAAGAACAAGTCGCCGTTGTCGCCGGCAATGTAGTCGAACAGACCAGCGCCCTCGATCCAGTCGTCGCCTTCGTTGCCGAACAGCATATCCGGGCCGTTGCCACCCAGCATAAAGTCGTTGCCAGCGCCGCCACGGATTTCCGAACCGTCGGGGCCCGTCATCAGGAAATCCTGACCGTTGCCGCCGAAGATCAGCGCCATGCCGGAACCGCCATGGATGACGTCATTGCCGTCATCGCCGTGCAGCATGTCGACTTCGCCGATATCGGTACCGGAGTTGACGATGATGTCGTCGCCGTCGCCGCCGTGGACTTTGTCGACGCCATAGCCGGCTTCAATGTAGTCGTCGCCGCCGAAGCCCCGGATTGTGTCGTCGCCACCCCCAGAGATGATGGTGTCGTCGCCCTCCGTACCGGCGATCACAACGTGGTCGAGACCGTTATAGCGGATGTAATTCTCGCCGCGCTCGACGAGGGACGAGACCGCTTCCAGCACCGGATTGTCGTGGACAGGATCCTGATGACCAAATCGCTCCTGCATCTCCGGATCGACGTACAGCACATGATCGGGCGTCGAGAATATGTCGCCCGGAAGCGCAAAACCTTGCTCGCCAAGATCGGTATTGCGCATCACGATAGACGCGAGCGAGTTGTTCTCGAGCTCGGTCAGCAGATTGAGACCCTGGGTGCGCGACAGGTAGTAGAAGCGGTCGGCATGCTGCAGGTTTTCCATCTGCAGCTCGAAGATGAACGAGAATGTAGAGCCCAGCATGCCGCCGAACGCCATCTTCTTCTCAGCGAGGCCGCCAACCCATAGGTCGACGTTATCAAGGCCACCTTTGGCGGCGGCATAGCTACCTGTCGCATTGAGGAAGTCGAGGCGGTCAGTCGGCGCGCCATCGCCGCCGAACACGAGATTCATCGCGGCATCGCGCTTGGCCTCAAGCGTATCCGCGCCGGTGATCGTGCTGTGGGTACCGTACGCCGCGATGAAGTTGATCACGGACTCCGGGTTTTTCAGATTGAGCGCGAAATCGACCCAGCTCTCATAGGGCTTGAGCTGCGTATCGCCGCCAGCCAGATCCATGAATTCCTGCCGCGCCTGGTTCAGCGTCGGCATGCCGGTATCGCGACCGCGCGCAATGTTGATCGCGGCGAGGTCGAGCGGGATACCGACGAGCTGGTTGCGCAGGACGTTGGTGACGAACTCGTCGATCTCGTTGCCGACCTGGGCTGTCATGCCCCGCACGATTGCTCCGGCCGCAGCGCTGTGATCAACGCCGCTCTCGTTAAAGGCCAGCGGGTTCAGGAATGCGTCGAACAAATCGAGATCGCTGCGGTTGCCATTCTCGTCGATCCTGTCAACCGTCTCCGTGAGCATCGAGTGCCCGAAGCGGTAAACGACGTGGGCAAACTCGGCGAAAATCGCAGGATTGATCTCGACGTCCGGCTGCACCATGAAGATGTCGATGTCGGGCTGCACTTTGCGTGCAAATTCCTCGAACACAAGGTGCTGATACTGCATCTCGGTGACGAAGC
>JAEZBU010000073.1 GCA_023426855.1 Pseudomonadota bacterium
CCTCGGCCGGACAAGGGCGAAGGCCTGGAAGACAAGATCGCGGCGATCGGCATTCGGGTCCGCCGATGGGTCAGCTTTCACGGATTGAGCTTGAACGTCGCTCCGGACCTGAGCCACTTCAGCGGGATCGTTCCGTGCGGCGTGACGCAGCACGGCGTCACGAGCCTCTCGGATCTCGGTCGAGATATCCACATGAAAGATGTGGATACGGCGCTCGCGGACAGTTTCAGACGGCGTGTCGGGCCCATTCGCGTGATCGACGCTGCATCGGTCGTCGCGTCTTCGCAGTCATGAGCACGAGAGAGCGGGCACAAAAAAAGAGCCCAGAGCCACCCCTGCAGCTCTGAGCTCTAAATCACTTTGCCCGCGATCTCTACTTCTTGGTCCCTTCACCACCGTCGCCTGGACTTGGCTCGGCAGGCGCGTCAGGACCATCGTAGTAAAGATATCCTTCCTCGATGGAGACGACTTCGTCTCCCTCAAGTTCGTACTCGTCGCTCTCGCTGTCGTTGAGGCGAATAACGCACCCCTTCAGACAGATCCCCTCAAGGACCGCTGACGGTGTCAGCGTATGTTCCTGACTGCTTTCTCCTTCGATAATTGCGATTTTATGGTCGCGATCATCGCGGTTCGTCAGTGACACAGCCGCGGCCGTTTCCGCACCAAACAGGGCCGCTACGCTCAACACCAAGGCTGTCATACGCGTCAAGACTAGCTCCGTAGCTGCGGGCGTTGAACGAGTACCAGATTACTTCTTCTTCTTCGCAGGAGCCTTCTTCGCGGGCGCAGCCTTTGCAGCCGGCTTCTTCGCAGGAGCCTTCTTGGCAGCGGGCTTGGCGGCAGCCTTAGCAGCAGGCTTGGCAGCGGTCTTGGCCTTCATGATAATCGTCCTTCTCTGTTTTCTCGCTCCGCAAATGTGGAGCACTTGACTCAAGTAAATCTTGAGTCGTTCGCAATGTGGGTAGATTCAAATGAGTCCACAAACGGATTTTTCCGGTGACTTCTATCGGACCTTTCGATAGATAGGCCGTACCCCCTCCAAGAGCAGTGGTTGGCTAGTGGACAGGAAAACGGCAAGTTCCAGCGTATGGACATCAACCTAGCCCGCACATTCCTGACCGTCGCCGAGACCGGAAGCTTCATTGAAGCTGCGCGCAAGATGAACGTCACGCAATCGACGGTCAGTGCACGCATAAAAGGTCTCGAGGATCTTCTCGGACGTCCCCTCTTCGAGCGCTCCAAGTCCGGTGCCGCAATGACGGCCGCGGGCGAGCAGTTCCGTAAACATGCCCTGGCTATCGTACGCGTGTGGCAACATGCGCAGCTCGAAGTCGGCCTTTCCGACCAGCATCGCGACCATCTCTCCGTCGGTGGGCCGATGAGCCTGTGGGAAGGCTTTCTGCTGAAGTGGACGGCGTGGCTGCGCAGCAGCATTCCCGATATCGCCGTCTCCGCGATAGCTGGCGGACCGTCAGTCCTGACCCAACGGCTGCTTGAAGGCACGCTCGATCTGGCAGTGGTCTACCGGCCGATCCAGCCGCCGGGCCTGATCGTCGAACATCTGTTTGATGAGGAATTCGTGCTCGTCACCGGCGGCCCGGCGCAGGGGCGGCGCGGCAGCACGGACTATGTGTTCGTGAATTGGGGCCCTGATTTCCAGCTCGATCACGCCTCGGCGCATCCTGAACTTTCCAGCCCCGGCCTCAACATGGACCTGGGACCGCTGGCGCTGTCGTACGTGCTGAACAACGCCGCCTCGGGCTATTTCCCACTGCGTCTGGTGAAGCCGCATCTGGCGCGCGGACGCCTGCGCCTGCCCAAGCGCGTGCGCAAGTTCGTCTATCCGGTCTATATGATCTATCCGGAGTCGCGCGACGAAGAGGCCTATGAGCCGATCCTGGGCGGGCTGCGGCGTGAAGCTGCGAAGATTGCCTAATCCTTCAGCGCCAACAGCTACTGCGTCGGCAGAACGCTGAAGCCGTCGTCAGCAGCCACACCTTCCGCGATGATCACAACGCTGCTCACGCGCGCGGCGGGCGGTCCATCGGCACAACGCGCCAACATCTCAGCCACCGCGTCCGCGGGGCCGGCGAAGACGGCTTCCACCACACCGTCCCGCCGATTGCGCACCCAGCCGCGAAGTCCACACGCGCGCGCCTCGTCCGCAGCCCACGCGCGATAGCCGACGCCTTGCACGCGGCCCTCGATACGAACCTGAACCGAGCGCTGCACTCCGGCCGCGCCTGTCATAGGCGATGTCCTCAATACCCCAGCGCGCAGCCGTCCTTGCGCGCGTCGGATGCACCGACCAATACGCCATTCTCGCGATCGATGCGCACCATCTGACTGCCGCCCCACGGCTCCGGACGCACCTTCACCGAGTGGCCCATCGCTGCAAGCTGCTCAGCGACCGCTGCCGACACCGTCTCCTCGATAAACAGATCATCGCCCTCGAAGAACACGCGCGGACAATCCACAGCTTCCTGCGGGTCCATGCCGTAGTCGATCATGTTGGTCAGCACCAGCACATGCCCCATCGGCTGGAACGCCGCGCCCATGACACCGAACGAAAGGAACGGCTTGCCATCGCGGGTCGCAATCGCCGGCACCAGCGTGTGCATGGGACGCTTGCGCGGCGCGATGCAGTTGGAATGCGCTGGATCGAGCACGAAGCCCTGGCCGCGGTTGTGCAGCGTCACGCCCGATTTCGGCGCCACGATGCCGGAGCCGAACGCACTGAACAGCGAATTGATGAACGACACCGCCATGCCGGATTCGTCGACGATCGAGAGATAGACGGTATCGGAACCGACCGGCCGCGGCGCTGGCCCGAGATCCTTGAGGCGCTTCGTGCGATCGATCCGCTTTACCAAGCTGTCGATCACCGCATCCGACAGCATGTGCTCCACCGGCACGTTGGCCATGTCCGGGTCGGCGACGAACGTATCGCGCATCAGGTACGCGAGACGGCCAGCTTCCATCAGCACATGATAACGCTCAGCGGACGTAGGACTCATCGACCGCAGATCGAGCTTTTCCAGCATCTTGAGCAGGATCAGCGCGACGATGCCGTGATTGTTCGGCGGCAGCTCCCACAGCTCGACGCCGCGATACGACACCGAGATCGGCTTCACATACGAGCAGCGCTGAGCCGCGAAGTCTTCCAGCGTATGCAGCCCGCCCATGCGCTTGAGCTCCGCGACGATATCTTCGGCCACCTCGCCGGCATAGAAGCCCTCGCGGCCATTCTCAGCAATCAGACGCAGCGTACGCGCGAGAGCCGGGAAGCGAACCACCTCGCCGACATTCGGCGCCCGTCCGCCGGGCAGCAGATGCTGCTTGGCGCCCGGATGCGCTGCAAGCTTTGCAGATGCTTCCTTCCAATCGTGCGCAACGCGCGGCGCAACAACAAAACCGTTCTCGGCATAGTCGATCGCCGGCGCCAGCGCCTTGGCCAGCGAGACAGTGCCGTGATCGGCGAGCAGCGTCGCCCAGCCGTCGATGGCGCCCGGCACAGTCACGGCATGAGCCGATTGCATCTCGATCTGCTTGATGCCGGCCTCGGCATACCACTCCGCCGTCGCGGCAGCGGGCGCACGGCCCGACGCGTTGAGCGCGATCAGGTCCTTGCCGGGCTTGGCAACCATGGCGAAGCAATCGCCACCGATGCCGGTCATCGGATGCTCGACGACGGCGAGCACAGCGGCCGCCGTAATCGCGGCATCGACTGCATTGCCACCCTGGCGCATCATCTCCACGGCGGCGAGGCTGGCCAGGGGATGCGACGTCGCGCACATGGCGCGCTGGCTATAAACGGGTGACCGGCCTGGCAAATGAAAGCTGCGCATCGGATGTCCTCGGAGAGATCTGGCGAATAGGCCAAGCGTCGGCCCGTATGCGTCTCATGTTGCCGCAGCCCGTCTCTGTCAAGCATTGAGGGCCAATCCCGTCGCGCGGCCTCGTGCGATCCAACCGCGAATAATCGGAATACGCGATCGTTGAGCACCCTCCCGTCGGGCCCCGAGCGCTCAACACTTTAGTAAAAACTTGACTATTGCGCATCAATGCGTCATACTTAAGCCCATGCTTAACTTTGGCCGCATCGACATGATCCTGCGCGCGCTGGCCGAGCCGACGCGTCGCGAGATCGTCGAGCGGCTGAGCCGATCGCCCGTCAGCGTCAGCGAGCTTGCCGAACCGTTCGATATGTCGCTGGCCGCCGTCATGCAGCATCTGCAGGTGCTGGAGGATGCCGGCATCGTTGCCAGCGAGAAGGTCGGCCGCATACGCACTTGCCGTCTCGAACCAGGCGGAATGGACGTGCTTGCCGCCTGGATCGAACTGAGACGCAGCCCCGCCGAGCGCAAGCTCGACCGCCTCGCCGCGCTTCTCGCTGAAGATCAAACAACCGAAACCAAAGGAAAGCACAGGTCATGACTGCGCGTACCGCCAAGCCTGCCGTGCACAGCACCTTTCGTATCGAGCGCCACTATAAGGTGCCGCCGGCGCGCGTTTTCTTTGCCTTTTCGGACATGGCTTCGAAACGGCGCTGGATGGTCGAGGGCGAAGGGTTCACGGTGTTTGAGTACACAGCCGACTTTCGCGTCGGCAGCGGCGAACTGGCCCGTTTTGCGTACGGCAAAGGCCCGGAAATCGTGATGCAGTCGGTTTATCAGGACATCGTGCCCAATGAGCGGATCGTGTTCTGTTACCGCATGGGTATCGGCGACACCCCAATGTCGGCCTCGCTGACCACGATCGAATTCATGCCGTCCGATGGTGGCACGCTTCTCGTTCATACCGAGCAAGGTACCTATCTCGACGGCTCGGACGACGGCACCGGCCGCGAGACAGGAACACGGGGCCTGCTGGAGATTCTCGCCAAGGAAGTCGAGGGTTAGGATCCGTCAACCCGGATCTGCGCGGGCAACTCAAACCGAGCTGCTGCTGACTATAACTTGAGTATGTCTTGATCGACGCCGGGGCTGCACTAGCTTCTATAGGATGATATCATCCACCCCTCAGTGGTTAACCGCGCCGATCAAGGCCCACGTTTGATGCTCGCAGCCGATGCAAGACAGCTTGACGCGCCCATGATCGACCCGTTCGGTCGGCATGTGTCGTATCTGCGCGTGTCCGTCACCGACCGCTGCGATTTCCGCTGCGTCTATTGCATGTCCGAGCACATGACCTTCTTGCCGAAGAAGGATCTTCTGACGCTGGAAGAACTGGACCGGCTGTGCTCGGTATTCGTTGCGAAGGGCGTGCGCAAGCTGCGGATCACCGGCGGCGAGCCGCTGGTGCGCAAGAACATCGGCTGGCTG